>CAZFPG010000005.1:0-29946 GCA_964521055.1 uncultured Marinobacter sp. | reverse complement strand
TTCCAGGGTATGTCCCGCCTTGAAGCAATTTCCGAAAAGCCGACGGTCGTCAGTGCCGGTTCAACCGGCAACACCAGCGCGGTGTGGTCTTCAGTAAGCCCATGGACGAAGAAGCGGAAAACGGCGCCAATTACGTGATCACCCAGGAGAATGTTAACTCCGAGGCGGGCTACCTTGGCGTTGTGTCCGCCAGGTTTCTGGGTGCCGACAGGACCGCCGTCGAACTGACTACCCGCTCCCAGAATGAGGTGAGTTACCGAGTCACCGTCACCAATGTGGCGGACACCTTTGGCCAGAAACTGAAGGTGACAACGGGTACGACGGTAGTGCTGACGTCCAACACCGCCCTGTTCGCAGGCACCGCCCCCAACGCCGATACCCTGGTGGACAGCGATGGTGATGGTCTCTACGACAACCAGGAACAAGCCGGTTATGTGGTGGTGGTTGAGCTGGCCAACGGTTTGCTGGTGGAGCGCGAAGTCACCAGTGACCCGGACCGGGCTGACACCGATGGCGACGGCATTACCGACTCGGTGGAGTTCCAGTACGGAATGAACCCACGAAGTTCGGATACCGACGGTGACCGGCTTTCAGACGATCTGGAGCTGAACACCGTGTTCAGTAATCCCTTTGTTCAGGATACCGATGGCGATGGCCTGGATGACGGTTTTGAGCACTTCGACCTGGGCACTTCGCCGCTGCTGGCAGACACTGATGGCGATAAACTGGACGACTTCATGGAGTTATTCCAGCTCAATCGCGACCCCTTTGTCGCCGATCTGCCGCAGGTTGGCATCACTGTCGGCGAAGTCGGCCTGCGCATTGACGAACGTTTTACCTACACCGATGAGCAAGGCGAAACCGTAAGTCAGGAATCGAATACCAGTACCGAGTTGGAAAAAAGTGAAAACACTTCCTTTGCCAGAACTGACGGATCGGTTGCCGAGATTGTCGCCGGCGCTGAGGCGGGTTTCGAAGCAGGCAATGCGTCTGCGTTCGGGGCGGAGGTTGTTGGCGGCGCAGCTAAAGCGGTCGCTAGCGCAAGTTTTCAATATACCGATACCACATCCTGGCAGACTGATCAGGGGTCTGCCGCGGAGTCGCGCAGCGCTTATGAGGAATCACTGACCAAAGGGAGTGAGTTCAGCAGCACCAGTGCAGTCACCCGGGAGGTGGTCGGTGCCCGTATCGATGTGGAAGTATCGATTGCCAACCAGGGAACGGTACCTTTCACTGTCAGTAATCTTGAAATCACCGTGCTGCAGCGCAGCCCCATCGACTCTCGTCGTTTTCTGCCTGTCGCAACCCTGGTCAGCGGCTCTGAGCTTGCTACAGGGGCCCCCTTTACTGTCAATCTTGGCCCTTTTCAGGATGAACAGGGTCCGTTCCTGTTCTCCAACCGGGAAATTTTCCCGGGCCTGGTCGAATCCTTGATGCAGGACCCGAAAGGCCTGATTTTCCGTGTGGCCAATTACGACATTACCGACGAACTGGGTCGCAACTTTACGTTTTCCAACCAGACTGCCAATGACCGGACGGCAGGCATCATCCTGGACTACGGTGACGCCGAAGCGTCGGTGGATTACCGAGTGGCAACCAGTGGTGCGCTTGATAACAAGGGCTTTGGCACCGGCGGCTACGTTGGTGGCTTTGACAGCAATGGCAAAGCCAGGGGGCTCTCGCTTGATTTCCTGCTGCAGGAGCGGCTGGGGCTCAAGCGTTACGACAATAGTCTGGAGCGGATCAGCGCCGGTAGCGATAACACCCTGGATACCACACCTCAAGGGGATGACGTCCTGGTTACGGATGCGCAGGGCCTTCCGTCGTCTATTGACGCAGGGGCTAACGGGTGGCTGGATTCGCCTGTCAGTGACAATGACATACTGGAGAACGCCGACACAGAAACCGGCATCATCGCCGGCCCCGACAAGACCGCTGACAGCATCGCCCAGGGCGACGACGTCCAGCTGATACCTTTCGCGACAACGGGCCTGAGTATTGGCACACCCGTCATTGGCGCAGGTGATAACGGCGTTCTGGATACCTCACCGCAGAACGACGATCTGCAGGAGTTTATCACCGGTTACGAGGTGGGCCGCACCTGCAATCAGTTCTCGGACAACGCCCGCGAGGTGTGTCGAACAGACGCTGACTGTGACGCTTCACCGCAGAGCACTGAGCCCGTCCAGTGCAACGGGCCCGAGGTATTGACCCGTGTTGGCACCATGCGCAACGGCGACTTCAGCCGCGCCTGGGTCATCCTCACGTCCGCCAATCTACCGGCTGGTGCCGACTTTGGCTCTATTACGGTCCGCCCGGGCGAAAGCCTGGCGCTGGCGTTTCTTCAGGATCTCGACGAGGACGGGCTCTTTGCACGTACCGAGTTTCTGGAAGGGTCCATTGACAGCAGCGCGGATAGATATGTAAACGCGGAATTCGGTGTGGATTTTGATGCCGGGGCGGCGAATGAGTGTGTTGACTGCGACGGCGAGGCTGACTCCAAAGACACGGATCGCGATGGACTGGGGGACTACGCCGAGGTTCGCGTTGGCTGGCAGGTCAATGTGGACGGTGGCGGCCTGAGGCGCGTGTACCCCAACCCGGGTTTGCGTGACACTGATGGTGACGGCCTGCTGGACCCGGAGGAACAGGATCTGTCTGACAAATGCGAAGACGGAGATTACCGTAAGGACGGCCTCTGTGCGTTCTTCGAGTCCCCCAGCGTTGATGTGGCCAGAACAGAGGCCATCGGCATCATTGCCGGCTCTGACGGACAGGTTTCGAGCGTGGCCGGGGACACCAATGGTGATGGTCTGGTTGACGACAATGATTCCGCGTCAGACGACGTGTCATCGGTGGATCCAACAGGTGACTATGGTTTTACCCGCGTGGTGATCGAGGCAGGCCCCAATGGCAAGATCGAGACGGCCTTAGGGTCAGGCGGGGACGACCGCTATATCTCCGCCAGCTTCCTGCCGCCCGCGACGGATCCTTCCGTGGCGGACACGGACCTCGATGGCATCAGTGACGCGGCGGAAGTCAACGGCTATGAATGCTGTTTATCCATTCGTGAAGCGGAAGAGTTCTTTACGGGGCTTGTTTACAGTCCTTTCCAGGCGAACACTCGCGCCAATGGTGACGATATCCAAAAAGTTCCCTATGGCCAGCCAACGGAAGCCGGAACCATTGTTATTCTGCCTGGCCCCAATGGGAAGCTGGACTCCACTCCGGAGGGCACAGAACTTTCTAGCTCGGGGATCTATGTTGCATCCGCTCCAAACATTGGGTCCGATACGCAGCGCTATGTAACGGAAGTGGTCTCAAGGGCGATTACGGTTAAAACCGACCCGCTACGCAGGGATTCCGACAACGACACCATTACCGAAGGTCGCGAGATCGCCATCGGTGCCAACCCCACCGTGGAAGATGGCGACCTGTTCCGGGATTCAGACCGGGACGGCCTCTCGGACAGTGAAGAAGACAGCCTTGGCTGGCTGGTGTTCGCCAACGAAGGGCCAGCGCAGACAGTTAACTCCAGCCCCAGTCTGGTGGACACTGATCGAGATGGCCTGCCGGACCTGATCGAACGGGAACTGCGGACCAACCCGAATCTGGACGATACGGATGGCGATGGCATCAGCGACTTCGATGA
Source organism: uncultured Marinobacter sp. (assembly GCA_964521055.1). GTDB lineage: Bacteria > Pseudomonadota > Gammaproteobacteria > Pseudomonadales > Oleiphilaceae > Marinobacter. The sequence goes on along the minus strand of CAZFPG010000005.1, from coordinate 26,294 downwards.
AGTTTCCGATTTCGAACGCTTTGTTCGTGTGGCAGCTCCCTTCCCCGCGCTGTCCATTAATGGCTCGACGTCAGAGCGTTACGGAACCGACCCATTGATGGCTGATACTGACGGCGACGGCCTGAGTGATTACAAGGAACTGATCGAAGGGTTCCGGATGCTGTTTCCGGGTGAATCCGGCCCGCGAACAGTCTTTACCAATCCGAACCAGCTGGACTCGGACCTTGATGGCCTTCCAGACAAGGAAGAAATCGATCTCGGGACCGACCCGAACCTGGCTGATACCGATGGCGATAACCGTAGCGACGGCGATGAGGTGGACAATAGTACCGACCCCCTGAGTCCTGATTTACGGGTGGTCATAGAGTTTGTGCGCCTGAATATTAATGAATTGGAGGGCGACGCGGATGGCACTGGCGAGTTTGGCATCTGGTTGACGGCCACCGGGCCGCAGGATCTCAGCCCCGAGTTTGTGCTGGACGCCCGCAACGTCCAGACTCAAGCGGCTATAACCAGGGACGGCACAGGTGAGGCTTGTTACTTTGTTGAGTTGGATAATGACAACCTTTACACGTTCCCTCTCGACAAATTAGTGCCGGATCTGGTGTTGCCTGATGGCACTATTGTGCCCCTATTCGGACCACTGCCTGCGAAGATCGAGCGCACACTCAAGCCCGGAGAGGCCCTCTATCTGGACGGTTTGGCGGGAGAGTTCGACTTTAACACTGGCATTTCTGAAAATTGCGGTCTGGCACCCTTCTATATTCCTGATCGACTGTTTTCCGTTCAGAATTGTGCAGTGAGTTTCAACGAGACTTTCCGGTACGAGGATCTGGTAACGAGCAACTCGGAGGCACCCCGATCGAACAAACTGGAGTTCACAGGCACCGGCTGCGACTTTGATGTTCGGTATAACTTGAGAGTTGAGTAGCGTCTTGGCAAGGCACCTTGTGCTGGAGTTGTAGCCTTGCGTCCGGAAGAATAGGCCAGATTGCCGGAAGTCCAAGGCTCACCTTCTGGCCAGTTGTGGCTATCATTCCAATGAAAGGGGCTATAAGGCCATTGCGGAGGGCTTAACGCTTTGAAAATCATACTACTTGGGAACGCCGGGGCTGGTAAGAGCACGCTCTCCAGGAAGTTCATTGCCCGGCAACCAGTTGCTCGCCTGTCGCTGGATGAAGTGGCGTTTCAGGAGGGGTCTGAAAGGCGGCGCCTTCAGGACAGCATCAACGATGTAAAGCGTTTCATCGCTGACCATGAGAGCTGGATAATCGAGGGTTGTTACTCGGATATCATCGAATCAATCCTGGTGGATTGTGACGAGCTCATCTTCCTCAACCCGGGAGTTGATGTGTGCATTGCGCACTGCCGCGCACGACCTTGGGAACCGGAGAAATTCGGTTCGAAAAAGGAGCAGGATGAGAACCTGGACAACCTGATAGCATGGGTGAGCTCCTATGAGACCCGCGAAGACGAGTATGGGCTTCGCAGGCATCGCGCGCTTTTCGATTCCTTCAACGGAAAAAAACGTGAGCTCAACCACCCAAGTGATTACGAGTCGGTTTGAGCGAGCCTGAGAGGATAAAAATGACAGCCTACGTAATCGGCCAGATCACCGTAAAAGACCCAGCCAAATGGGAAGAATACCGCAGCAAGGTACCAGCCACTCTCACTCCCTGGGACGCCGAACTGGTACTCCGCGGCACGCGGGCGAAAGTGCTGAGCGGGCAACACCCTCACACGGATACCGTTGTTATTCGCTTTCCGGACATGGAATCCGCCGTTAACTGGCACAACTCCGCCGCGTATCAGGAACTGGTATCTCTGCGTACCCAGGCGGCGGATGTGGATCTGATCAGCTACGAATCCGATTGATAGGTTGTTGCCATGCTTGAGAAACGCATCCCTCCCCTGCTTCTGGTGCTGATCATAGGCGCTGCGATGTGGGGCATTTCCGCTCCCACTTCACCTGTGCCGTTGGACAACACCGTCCGCAAAGTTGCCGCTGTCGTGATATTTGTAATTGGCATCCTGTTTCCCGTGGCGGGCGTGGTGGCCTTCCGGCGTGCCAGAACCACGGTAGACCCTCGCACGCCCGAGGCCAGTTCGGCTTTGGTCAGCTCCGGTGTTTACCGGTACTCCCGCAACCCGATGTATGTGGGGTTTGCGTTCTGGTTGCTGGCCTGGAGTGTGTTTTTGGGGCCTGGCTGGGAGCTACTGGGGGTGGTGTTCTTTGTGCTGTATATGAATCACTTCCAGATTGCGCCCGAGGAGCGGGCCCTGCGGGCATTGTTCGGTGAGGAATTCCGGGCCTATGAGCAGCAGGTTCGTCGCTGGCTCTGAGGGAAGTTCACAAACTCATTCGGCCGCAAAACAGCAGACGGTGTTGCGCCCCTGCTCCTTGGCCTTATAGAGAGCCTCGTCCGCCAACTGGATAACCCGCTCCACGTTGAGGAAGTCTTTTGCCATGGTCTCGGCAACACCCACGCTGATGGTTACCGGCACCACTTCTCCCTCTATCTGGAACTGAAGGTTTTCCACTTCCTCCCTCAGGCGCTCGGCCACAACTCGGGCGCCTTCTGTGTCGGTATTGCTCAGCAGAACAATAAACTCTTCGCCGCCATAGCGGGCCAGTGTATCCCCGGCCCGGGAAATGCAGGAATTCAGGGCCCTGGCCACCAGTTTGAGACACTCATCGCCAGCAATATGCCCGTAGGTGTCGTTGAAGTGCTTAAAGTGATCAATGTCCAGCATGATCACGCTGAGGGGGGTCTGCTGGCGCTCGGCGCGCCGGTATTCCTCGTAGTAGCGATTGACGAAATAGTGCCGGTTGTACAGCCGGGTAAGCTGATCGGTGTTGGAGACATCCTCGAGGAAGCGGTTGACTGTCTCAAGCTCATTTAATGTGGCTTTCAGTTCCCGGGTTCGCTCTGTTACCCGGATTTCCAGTTCCTCGTTTACCGACTTCTGGGTTTCCAGCAGCTCTTTCTGGGCATTTTGAGCCAGCCTTGAAGATTCCAGAGCCTCTTTCTGGGCCTGAAAGCGTGCGGTCCGCTCCTGGGTAATACGGTCGCCCAGGGCGAAGGAGAGCAGCAGTACCTCGATAACGGCGCCTATCTGGGCGGCGTTGGCGGTAACGGCGTTCCAGGGCAGTACACCGAACTTGCTCAGGGCCAGTGCCGAAGTCCCCAACAGTACGGCCACCCAGGCCAGCACAAAATAGCGGGCGTGGCGGAAGCCCTTGATCCACATGCGGGAACTGATAAACAGAACCATCCCCATGATCAGTATGCCGTGCAGTGAAACCAGCCGGATGACCTTGTCATAGGGCAGAAACAGCGTCAGTACCGTCAACAGGCAGCTGATGGCCAGCATGGCCCGAAGCAACAGAAAGGCTCTCGGGCCATGCTGCTGCAATTTCAGGAAGGAGCTGGTAAACAGCAAGGTGGCAACACCGGTGGCAGCGACGAAAAAGGCAACCGAGGTTTCGTTCCAGGCCACCGCCCGGGGCCAGAGAAACTGGTAGGCATCGCCGTGGAGCGAGGCCATAAACAGGGTAAAAACCCCGACGAAACTGATGTAATAGAGATAACTGCGATCGCGGACCACAAAAAACAGAAACAGGTTGTAGAAAAACATCACCAGCATGCTGCCGTAGTAGAGGCCGGAGACCAGGGATTCCAGGCGGGTGTGTTCGGTGAACGCCTGCGGGTCCCAGTGCATTGGCGCAAACTGCATGGAACCGTCTGTCTGTACACGGGCAAAAAACTCGGTGGGCCCGCTGTCACTCAGGCGTACCGGGGCCACAAACTGGCGGTCTTTCAGGGGGCGTTCAGCAAAAGGCAGGTCTGCCCCCATTTCAATGTGCTTGACCAGTTCCCCGCCGCGCACGACGTAAAGATCGATGCGGTTCAGCAGGGATTCCGGAATATGCAGGTAACGCATGACCTGGTCCGGGGAAGGAACCGCATCTGCGGTAAACCGGTACCAGTAGGGGGCGCCGGTAAAACCGAAGCTGAGGTTATCAGTATCGGAACGGGTCCAGTCAAGGTTGCCATCGGCAGACTGCAGCTGCTCCAGGGTGTCGAACCGGTGCTCCTCATCGCTTAGCCACCAGGTTTCCTGCCCATGGAAACCCGGTCCGGCAAACCATTTTCAGCCGCCAGTACCTGCAGTGCCAGGCAGAACCCGGCAACCAGTGTTACTAATATTTTCATGGGTCCAAGCCGAGCCAGTTGTTGCTGAATGGCTTCAGGGTGCTAAAACAAACGCTGTCGCCAACAGTGTAGTCAATTAACTCAGCCCGCCACCTGCAGGTGGTTGGTCACGGGATGGCGCTTTCGCGGCCCACTTGCAGGTCCGTGCTACATTTGTTTCTGGTTGCCGGCCTGGAGTGCGTTTTTCGGGCCTGACTGGAAGTTACTTGGGGCAGTTCGTTTTTGACTGGAGACAATCATGGATTTCAATTGGGGCCTTATCGGGCCAGGACGAATCGCAGAGAAATTCGCTGAAGCAATGAAGGCCGATGGGGTCGGCACGCTCAAGGCTGTCGCCAGTCGCAACGCTGAGCGTGCTCACGCGTTTGCCGACCGCCACCAGGTCGAAACCGTCTACACCGATTACGCAAAGTTGTACCAGGATGACAGCCTGGATGGCATCTACATTGCCACCCCGCACAATTTCCATCTCGAACAGGCGCTGGGAGCGATAGCCTGTGGCAAGCATCTGCTGGTTGAGAAGCCGCTCACCGTCACCGCTGCCGATTCCGAGCGTCTGTTCGCGGCTGCCAGGGCCAAGGGGGTGTTTGCGATGGAGGCGATGTGGTCTCTGTTCCTGCCGGTTTATCAACAGGCCAACGCCTGGCTGGCCCAGGAAAGAATCGGCGAGATCAGCGGTCTCCGGTCCTCCTTTGGCTTTGTGGTACCACGGAAACCTTATGACCGCCTTCTGAACCCCGACCTGGCCGGGGGCGTTCTGCTGGATATGGGAATCTACACCGTGGCCACGTCGCAATGGTTCATGCAGGCTGATCCCGATGACATCGTTTCCCAGGTTCACATCGGACCAACCGGGGTTGATGAAACCTGTGCCATCCAGCTGCATTATCCCGGTGCCAGGGCCAGCCAGTTGCTGTGCAGCTTTGAAAACAGATACGACAACGAACTGACTGTGTTTGGCAACAAGGGGCGTTTCGTTATTCACAGCAATTTCTGGCAGTCGGAAAAAATCAGCCTGGTTGGCAACGACAATAGCGTTCAGACCGTGGATTGCCCGTTCGAAGTCAACGGCTTTGAGTACCAGATCCGGCATGTGGTCAGATGCATCGCAGAGGGAAAGACGCAAAGCGAAGTGATGACCCATGAACGCACCCTGGCCAGCCAGCGGATTATGGATCAGGTACGTCGGGATGCCGGTCTGCAACTCGGGGGCCACAAGGCTGCTACCCGCCACAACTGAGTTACATTTTTTTACACTTGGTGCGTTAGCGAACAGACCATATAGCGCCAACAGCATACTCTGGCTACAGATGAGGCGATGGACAGCCTGGACAGGAGGTCACATCATGCGCCCCAGGGATGAGGCGCACTCAGAACTCAGGATTGGGGGTGTTATCGGCCCCTATTTGGCAGTATGGCTATGGACCCGCAGTGCCCTTTTGCAACGGCCTCGCTACCGGCGAAGGCCGTTTTTTTCATCAAACACCGGAGCAGGTCTGGTTTCTGGTGTGTGTCATGACGCGCCCATTCCCCCGTTTGTCGTACGCCCTCGCCCTGCTGGTTCTTCTCGGGTTTTCCGGGTTTCTTCTGACAGGCGCTCAAACCCTGGTGAACAATATCGAGATAGCCGCCTCGAAAAACGATATAAGTCCCCGACCTAGACCTGAATTCTCATCGCTTCGGGGTGAATACGCCCCTGTCCAGAGTTACCATACGCCTCCTTTCTGACCTGTTCGGAATAATGTCAGTGCCCACGCCGCAATTGTCCCAGGCGCTGCATCATCGCCCGGACAAACTCCCGCCGAGCCCGGCGCTGGTCGCGCTTTACCTGCTCAATATCAATGCCGCCCAGGCCGTCGCGGTATCTCGGCGGTATGCTTCCGTCGAATGAGTCGTCGACTCCCCTTCCAGGCGCATCATCATTCTCGCGGAAGGCTATCGGGTTGCCGCCGTGAAAGTACTTCATCTCTTCTGAAATCAACATGTCTCTGACCTCCCTGGCGCTGCATATGAAAGCAGGCGCGCTGGTTATCTTGTGAGTTCAGGTACATGCTATTATTGTTCTAAACTGCAAACTATTCCCTAAAAGCGAGTACAGACTTTGCAAAAACGGACAGGCAATCAGCCCGGAACATCCCTGGCAACCACCAAGAAAGCCCGCAGTCATCTGGCGTGGAGCGACTTCGAGACCGTGTTGGCAGTCGCCAATGCAGGTTCTCTCTCCGGCGCGTCCCGTACGCTGGGGGTGAGCCACGCTACGGTTTTCCGGCGGCTGGGTGATATTGAACAGCGCTTGGGGGTGACCCTATTCGAGAGAAGCCGCACCGGCTACCGGCCCACGCTTGCAGGGGAAGAACTTGCTGACACCGGAAGGATCATGGATGAGGCCGCCCTGGCTGCCGAACGTAAAGTGGCCGGGCGGGACCTGGAACCCAGCGGAGAGATCTGGACCACCACAACGGATTCGCTGTTGATGGGGTTGCTGGCGCCGCTGTTTACCCAGTTCCGGGACAAATACCCTGGCATTGTGCTGGACGTTGCCGTCTCCAACCAGTTATTCAATCTCACGCGCCGGGAAGCAGACGTTGCCATTCGCCCGTCCAATCGCCCTCCAGAGAACCTGATTGGCCGGCCGCTGACCACCATTGGTCAGGCTGTCTACGGGCACCGGAGTCTCGGTCTGGCCCCGGGTGCGCCGATTGAAGCCCTCGCCAGCCAGCCCTGGATTGGTGCCGGGCCACGGCTGCAGGACACATCCGTGGACCAGTGGATGGACAACAACGCGCTGAAGCAAGCCTGTGTCTACCGGGTAGATACCCTGGTCAGCATACTCAGCGCCATTCGTTCCCGCATGGGGCTGGCAGTGATCCCCTGCTATCTGGCGGACGAAGACCCCGACATAGTTCAGCTAACGGACCCCATCCCCGAGCTGGAGTACGGCCTGTGGTTCCTGATGCACCCGGACCTGAGGGGCGTGGTGAGAATTCATGCGCTGATGGACTTTCTGACGGAGGCCGTCCGTGCACAGCAACAACGTCTGGCCGGGCGGCATCTGGGTTAGTTCGTTGCGTAGGCGCTCAGGCTTAGCGGGTGCACTCTTTGCGGTTTTCCTCGACAAACCCCATCACGCTATCCGCCGTAAGTTTGAAGGTGGGCGATATATCCATTCCCGCGCTCTCCAGTGCCTTCGCAGCCCACTTGTTACTGGTATTAAGCAGGTGGTAGCGGCCTTCGGCATCGTAGAACTGGCTTTCACCATAGAGCCCGCGCTTGAGTTCAACCAGGTTACCGTCGGCATTGCGGGTAAAGCTGTTGGACAGGTATCGCGCCAGGGACTCGGCTTCTTCCGTGTTGATACAAGTCTGGACAACGGCGCTTGCAGGAAAGTACTCAGTCGGGGAATCCCGCAGTGCCACAACGTGCAAGACGGTTCCACGGGACCAGATGATCGCCTGGAGAGTCACGCCTACCGTAATCTCCCCGGCCTGGTAGAACCCCGCGTCGCCCCACCCGAGCTCATAATACTCCGCCCCGGCAAACCGCTCCGCGAGCTCCGGGACCACAGCGTTCAGTTCGTCAGCGGCGATAGCAATTCCCACATGCCAGCCATGGCTCACAACATACAGCTTGCTGGTACGGGAACTGTCGGCCGCGACCTCCGACTCAACAACACCGGGATTTGCCGAGCATCCGAAGACAGCAAACAACACGAAAAAAAGGCCGGCAGTTTTCATCCTGGTGCCTCATTTAGCTCAGACTGCAGTAATCCAGACTATCAGATAAACTGATACTAAGAGTGCAGTATGCTATCCACCTTAAACAGAAATTGATCCACAGATCGGAGGACACTATGGCAGGTGGCTGGTCACGGGATGGCGCCGTTCAGGATCAGATTGACGCGAGCGTTGAAGATGAAGTGAAACGCGCACGCAGCCAACTGGCAAACGGCGAGAGCGCCACACATTGTGAAGAGTGTGATTGTGCTATTCCAGAAGCACGCCGCAAAGCAATCCCTGGTGTGAGGCTCTGCGTTGCGTGTCAGTCTGCTCTGGAAAAGCAGGAAACCCATTCGCGGGGCATCAATCGGCGTGGCAGCAAGGATAGCCAGCTCCGATAATCTATAGAAATAAAACCCCGGATCAGTGCCCGGGGACTTGTTCCAGAGTATCCCCGGCAAACAAGGCAGACAGTCTATGCAATGCGCTTTGGTTTACGACTTCGATGGTACCCTTGCAAAAGGCAATTGCGCCGAACACGGGCTGATGCCGACGCTGGGATTAAGTGACAAGGAAGATTTCTGGCCAGAAGTCCGCCGAAAGAACTTTGAACGGGATGGGGACGAGATTCTCACCTATCTGGGAGAGTTGGCCCTGAGGGCCCGTGATGTAAAAAAACAGGCTGAGCTGACCCCTGAAAGGCTGCGAATGCATGGGGAGTCCATACCTTTGTTCCCCGGTGTGGAGAACTGGTTTGACGCAATCAACCGATTTGCCAGTGACCATGGAATTGCATTGAACCATTATGTTGTATCAAGCGGCCTCGAGGAAATGATTCACGGCACATCGGTGGCGAAACATTTCAAGAAAATATTCGGCTGCCGCTACCATTACGATGACAGGACCGGCTTTGCCAAATGGCCCGCCGTTGCCATCGACTACACCACCAAAACCCAGTACCTGTTTCGTATCAACAAAGGTATTGAGAACAGCTGGGATAACGTAAAAATTAACGAGTATACCGAACCCAAGGACCGTCCTTTTCCGTTCGACCGGGTCATCTATTTTGGTGACGGAGACACTGATATTCCGGCCATGAAGATGGTAAAGACTCAGGGAGGGTGCAGCATTGCGGTATTCGACGGTGATAAATGGGGCGAACGGCACACCCAGGAAAAGATCGAAAAGCTGATCTCGGAAGAGAGAGCAAGCTATGTGGTGCCCGGTGATTACACGACCGGCAGCCAGCTGGATGTTACGGTCAGGGGGATTCTCAGGCTGTATGCGCGAAAGCATCGATAACTGGCGACCCTTGAAATAAAACTGTGTGGAGACAGCTCACATGAAAACCACAACGCCTGACAGCAAACCCGTGTTCTGGCGAGATACCCGCCTACCTCATGTGGAACTGCGCAAGGTCGGTGATGGTCGCAAGGTGTGCTATGCCCCTCACAGCCACACCCAGTGGTCGATGGGCGCCATTACCGGCGGCCAGAGTACGTTTCAGTATCGGAATGACCACTTCCGGGTTCGTGCCGGTGATCTCGTGCTCATGAACCCCGAGTGGGTTCACGCATGTAATCCCATCGACAATCAGCCCTGGGCGTACCTGATGCTGTATGTGGATACCGGCTGGCTGACGGATTTGCGGTATCAGGCCGGCCTGCTGCCGGAACCGCATTGGCGGGATATCGCGACTCCAACGGTGTGCGATCCCGTCTGGTATGAACGCTATTGCCGCATGGCGGATTGCCTCCTGGATGGGCAGCGTGATCTGCTGGATAAGCAAACGGAGGTGGTGGAGTTTCTGTCGGACCTGATGCATGAACTGGCACATCAGCCAGAGGTCCGGGAACCGAAGGCACCGCAGGCTTTAGAGGCGTTGGCCACCTATCTCGATGACCACGCCGCTGAAGAGGTTTCGCTGGACACGCTCTGCGAGTTTTCCGGTTACAGCGCAGGGCACCTGATTCGCGCCTTCAGGCAGTATTTTGGCCTTACGCCCCATGCCTATCTGGTGAACCGTCGCGTTCAACTCGGGCGCCGCGAGCTGAAAAACGGCACCCCCATTGCGGAAGCGGCTCTGAACGCGGGCTTTGCCGATCAGCCTCACTTCCAGCGTGCATTCAAGCGACTGATGGCGGCAACACCGAATCAGTACCGCCGCCCCTCACCCGATAACGAGATACAGGCAACTGGCGGCAAGCAGTAAAGCCAGCAACCGGTTTACGGTTACCAGCACCACCGGCCGTTGGACGTATCTCCGAAGAAAGGCACCTGCATATACCCAGCAAGCAAGGGAGAGCCAGCAAATAGGCAGGTAGAGTGCGGCGAACAGCAGAACCTCCTGCAGGTTGTTGGCGCTGGTATAGGCACCGATGCCCGAAGCCGAGGCGAGCCAGGCCTTGGGATTCAGCCACTGCATCAGTGCCCCGGTTCCGAATCCGGGTGCCGTTTCAGCGCCGTTCTCCGGCAGGTGGCCGCTGTCCATGGCCAGCTTCAGGCTGAGATACAACAGGAAGGCCACACCGCCCCATCGCAACAACACATCGACCACAGGCACAACGGTCAGCAGCGAATAAAGCCCCAGGCCCACGGCAATGAACAGTGCAATGAAGCCCAGGGTAGCGCCCGTCACGAAGACCAGCCCGCGGGAAACCGGATAGCGAGTGCCACTGCTCAGGCACACAAGGTTGACCGGCCCCGGGGATATGGAGGCAGCCAGGGCAAAGGCAGACATGGGCAGAATCAGGGAAAGGCTCATCGGTGATGTTCTCCGTTCAGGTTAGAAGCAGAGTCTGCCCCTGAGCGGCACCGTGGGTATTGAACAAAATTGATGTAGGGTGCCGGAAGCTTTTGCCTCCGGCTCCCCGGTAGCAGCTATCGGTGGCGAGCTTCCAGTACGATGTTGAACGGCGTTTCTGCCGCCCTGCGTACCTTGCTGAAACCACCTTCTCTGATAACTTCGGTAAGCTTGCGCTCCCCGGCCTGAGCCCCAAGCGCGAGACCGGTCTTCTGCGCCAGCGCCGTAGGTACGCAGATACTGGTGGAAGCCGCATAGAACAACCGCCCGACGGGATTGAAATTATCACTCAGTTCATCGGCGGCCATAGGCTCAACTATCATCCAGCTGCCATCCGGCTTGAGCTGTTTGAAGACGTGAGCCGCAGTCCCGACCGGATCTCCCATATCGTGCAGGGCATCGAAGCAGGTCACCAGGTCAAAGTCACCTTCGGCAAAGTCAGCCGCCGTTGCCTGTTCAAACCGTACCCGCTCCGGATCCAGTCCGTGGTCATCACGGTGTGCGTTGGCCGCATTAATCGACCCGTCGTGAAAGTCATACCCGATGAATGTCGAGTTTGGGAAAGCGGCTGCCATAAGCAGTGTGGAGTGGCCATGGCCGCAACCAACATCAGCTACCTTGGCACCACGTTGGAGCTTCTCCACCACGCCATCCAGGGCCGGCAGCCAACTCTGAACCAGGTTATGCACGTAACCGGGACGAAAGAACTTGGCAACAGCGCAGAACATGCAGTGAGCCTGGTCACCCCAGGCAACCCCCTCCCCCGTCCGGAAACCCTCTCTTACCTTGGGTTCATTCTCGAAGGTACTATAGGCGTTTTCAAAGCCTCCGATCATGTAGACCGGGCTGTCTTCATCAGCAAAGACCATGGCCTGTTCCGGGGGCAACCGGAAGCGTTGGGTAGACCGGTCATAGTCCAGGTAATTCGAGGCCGCGTGGTGGGCCAGCCACTCACGCAGATAGCGCTCGGAGTAGCCGGTTCGCTCGGCAAGTTCAGCGGAGGTTGCAGGTCCACCGCTCTGCAACTCCCGATACAGGCCCAACTGGTCTCCGAGTTTCACCAGCGCCGCGCTATAGGCGCCACCCAGATCACCGAGCACCTGCCCCACAAAGGCATTGAGCTTATCTTCATCGAATGCTTGAATCGCTTCCATGATCCTTTCTCCCAGGAATAGACGTTTTAAGTTGTCGCTGAGGACAGCCCTATAATGGAAGGATCAGCGTTCCGGCTGAATGATCATTCGTCCGGGGTTCATGATCGAACTACCGAATCTGTGGAACCGACCGCTCACGACGCCACGCTGCGGGCGGAAGGCCGACGGCACGCTTGAAGGAACGGCTGAAGGCTTCTTCCGATTCGTAACCCACTTCACGGGCGATGGAAGACATTTTGGCGTTGCTCTCCACCAACAGGTTGGAGGCAAGCTGCATCCGCCAGCATCTCAGGTACTGCATGGGAGGCTGCCCGACCAGCTCGACGAACCGGTCCTGGAGTGCGGAGCGCGAGAGGCCTGCATGGCTGGAGAGTTTTTCCAGCGTCCAGGGTTCCGCCGGATTGCTGTGCATCAGGCTGAGGACTCGGCCCACATGCCGGTCTCGCAGAGCGGAAAGCCAACCGGTCTGGCTCTCTGGCATGGTGCATAGATAGAGCCGGACGAGATCCACGAACATCATTTCACTCATCCGTTCCAGAACGGCTTCGCCGCCAGGACGTGCTGCGCGGGACTCGGTTTCTGCGAGCCTGGCGAGCTGCCCTGCCCAACTGTCTACCGACAACTCGCTGGCACGGGCATGGATGACCCGTGGTAATGCAGACAGCAAGGGGTTGAACGGGCCGCGATCACAACCCAGAAAACCACACAGCAATGTGGCACTGGGCGGGCCTGGTACTGCTTCGAGACGGGGTGTTGCCGGCTGGATGTGCCGATCGTCCTGCTGGCGAACCATGAACGGCAGGCCTTTGCGCTTCCTCAGGTTTGCCATCAGGAACGGGAGATCAGGCTCTGCACGCAACCCGGGGACACTGGACATCACATGGGGATCACCGTGGGGAAAGAGGATAACGTCCCCTGCATTCATCTGGAACTGGGGCTCCCCTGTTATCCCGGCCCAACAGGTTCCGCCCAGAACAATATGATATTCCATCATGTGTTCGGAGGCTGGCATTACGGCACTGGAAATCAATGCGGATGCAGGCGCCTCGGTAACCCAGGCCCCCACGCACTCAACATTGAAAAACAGCGCTCCACGCAGGCGAATACGGCGGAGCAATCCGGAAAGCACATCCTCGTTCATGATTGTTGCTCCGGCCATTGATTATTGCCCAGATCAACACCTGAATATCTGATCATTTTCCATTCAATCATAATCGCAGGAGAAAAGCGCTTGGCAAGTACAGAATAAACTCCAGACATCAATGCCGGGAATGGCAGCGCAGGCATACAAGTCCCCAAAAACCCACTGGTGAACAAGCCTGCCGCTAACTAGACTGGCATTGGTACATTCATTCAAACCAGGGCCCCGGAGAACTCTAGCCATGAATCAGGTTGCCATTATCACCGGTGCCAGCCGGGGGATCGGGGCTGCCACGGCCAGGCTGCTGGCGTCGCGGGGGTACGCGGTATGTGTGAACTACCGTTCCCGGACTGAGCAGGCAGAGGCTGTGGTCGCGGACATTTCCGCCAACGGCGGCAAGGCCATGGCATTTCAGGCAGACGTAAGTCAGGAGCAGGATGTGCTCGCCCTGTTTGATGCGGCGGAACTGGCGTTCGGGCCGGTGACCACATTGGTGAACAACGTGGGCGTGTTGTTTAAGCAATCCCGGTTGGTGGATATGAATGTCGAACGGTTCAGTCAGGTGATGTCCACTAATGTCACCAGTTGCTTTTTATGCTGCCGGGAAGCCATGCGGCGGATGCCGGACGGTGGCACCATCGTGAACGTATCGTCCCTTGCCGCCCGTACAGGCTCACCGTTCGAGTACGTGGACTACGCGGCATCCAAGGCGGCCATGGATGCGATAACCAAGGGGCTTTCGGCCGAGGCGGCTGAACGGCATATCCGCGTAAACGGCGTCCGCCCGGGATTTATTCATACCGACATTCACGCCGATGGTGGCGAGCCCGGCCGGGTTGAACGGCTGACGCCGCAGATCCCCCTCAAACGTGGTGGCCAACCGGATGAAGTGGCCCATACCATTGCGTGGCTCCTGTCCGATGAGGCATCGTATATCACCGGCTCTCTGCTGGATGTTGCCGGAGGGAAATAGACCGGTTCCTGCAAGCGGGCCCCCGGCCCTGACGTTATCCGGGTATGACATTGTTGGTAAAAGGTTGCGGAGCATGACCGCTTTCTATCACCTGGCAACCCCTCTCCCCGAATCTGAGCGCAACGCCAGGATCTACAGGGGTGAACTGATCGTTTTCCGTGGATTTGATGCGATGGCCCAGCTTACCGAACAGTTGCGCGCTCATTGCGTCAGCCATCTCGGTAAGGATCCAACCTCTGCCCACCAATCTATGTCGCCCCTTGAAATCGAGCAAGCCGCCGAGAGATTACGCGCTGGCGTCAGAAAGGACAGTGACGTGGCCGTGGCCTGGTGTGAGGTGCTGTCTGCTATCGGTACCAGCCTCGACAACACCTACGGCGACGGTGTTGTTCTCCGTGTGCAGCCGCCCAGGACGGGAGCACAAGGCACGCGAACCGTACCGCTTCACGCCCACAGGGACACCTGGGGTTCCAACCTGCCGACACAGGTTAACTGGTGGGCGCCACTCTACGACACAACACCTGAGCGAACGCTTGCGCTTTTCCCTGGCTTGTTTTCGCGGATTGTCGAGAACAACAGTGCTGACTGGAATTTTCAGGAAATGGTGCAGGAATACCGGACCAACAGCACCCCGGGTTACCCGCTCCTGCCCACAGCGACCCGGGCGCCCGACTGGGACGACGCTCTGGTGGTAAGCCTGCTACCCGGTGACCTCCTCTGCTTTTCCGGTGCCCACCTGCACGCGAGCGTTCCCAACACAACGAGCCTGACACGGCTGTCTTTTGAGACGCGAACCGTGAATCGCATCGATATGGCTGCGGGTTTGGGTGCGCCCAATGTGGATGGTTCTGCACCGTACAGAACCTCCCAGATTTTCCGGCATCTCGGGAACGGCCAGAAGCTGGGGGCGCTGGTGCGGCGATAGGCAACTCCATGGGCTGCTTCAGGAGCCCCTAGCCACTCGCCCCCGTTCTGGCTCAAACTAGCTCTCGGGCAGCGAGGCAGCACGTTCAATGATTGGCCGCCAGTCCGGCTGAACCGGCAGTTGGAAGGTGTTGGCCAAGACAGATTCTATGCCATCCGCTTCCAGGACTTCCCGGTGGGTGCGGCCATCGGAATAACGGACCGTATACCGGCTATTCAGCAGTGTATAGCGGGCCTCCCTGGTCGTGCGAGCCGCGATCAGATCTTTTCGAAAGTGTGAGTCCGGGTGCTCGGAGGTGTACCAGTTGGCAACCTTGTAGTCACCATCCAGGTTAGGCTCCCGGGATAACTCATAAACAGGTTTCCATTGCTCTTCTATCCAGATCTGCAGCAGCAGGCCCGGCCCGAAGGGGATCAACCGGAAGGTCTCGTGAGAAGTGGCCTGGGGTGCTGTCGTGTCCATACGCAGTGGCGTGGTGATAACCCACCCCCCAAAGCCCACGTCCACCAGCCAGGGCACGTCGTCCACCCATACCCGTAACGCCATGTGAGTATGTGGCTGCGGGGCCGTGCCGGGTGCCGCATTCCAGCGTACGCGGGCAGACAGGCCTTCCACATGAAAGCCGATAGCCTCAAGCACCCTCTTGAACAGGCCATTGTGCTCAAAGCAGTAGCCGCCGCGCCCACCATGGACCAGCTTGTCCTCCACCGTTTCCGGGGCGATATCCACGCCCCGCTCCAGCAGAACATCAATTGCCTCAAACGGGATGGCGTCCGGATGGCGCTCATGCAGTTCTTTGAGGGTCTCCAGTGTCGGTGCCATGGGCCCTTCATAACCGATGCGTGCCCGATAGGCTGCCAGGTCCACACTCGGTGGGTACCGGCGCTCCAGAGCCGTGACAATCTGGTGGGCTGCAAAGGAAGCATAAGTATCCAGGAAGCGCACATCGCTGTTGCGCTCGCGGAACTGCGCCTTGAGAGCCTGGCCGGCTTCACCGAGAAGGCCTCGCCCAAGGGCGATAAGGTCGAAATCCCGGGCGTCGTAACGTTCCGGTGCTTTCTCAGGCTCTGCCGTGCCCCTGGCATTGATACCCAGAGCCGTGAGTTCGCCCAACACCGACTCCAGGACCGCCTCTGAACGCCCCAGGACCAGAACACGTGCCCCATTCAGGGAAATCAGGTTTTCCGTAGCCGTCGTATTCATGCTGTTACCTCCCCACAAGGATTGTTAAGCCGGGCCTCACGGGTGCTGCCATAGATAACGCCCACTTTGATGTCCTGACTCATGATATCGGTCTCCTCGTTGTGTTGTAGATGTGGTTATGAACGATAAGACCTCAAGCTTGGTTTAGGTCAACCCCCTTGATACAGCCATTGAAGAATTTGCTAACCTTCAGTGAACTTCCATCCAACAGAACAAGGACAGTTTCCATGAAAACCATTGGCCTGCTTGGCGGCATGAGCTGGGAATCCACCCAAACCTACTACCGTTTGATCAATGAGGGGGTAAAAGACCGCCTCGGTGGTCTGCACTCCGCAAAGCTGGTGCTTTTCAGCGTGGACTTTGCCGAGATTGAGGCGCTTCAACACAAGGGCGACTGGGCGGAAACAGCCCGGATCCTGTCCCGGGCAGCACTGAGTCTTCAGAATGCCGGGGCGGACTTTCTGGTGATTGGCACCAACACCATGCACAAGGTGGCACCGGAAATTGAGCAGGCTATTCGCATGCCACTGCTTCACATTGCCGATGCCACCGGGAAAGTGCTCAAACAGGATGGTATTACCCGCGTGGGTCTGCTTGGCACGCGGTTTACCATGGAGCAGGCGTTTTACCGCGACCGCCTGGAAGCAGCGGGCATTGAGGTACTCACGCCCGATGACACCCAGAGAGATACAGTGCACCGGGTGATCTACGAGGAGTTGTGCCGGGGCGAGATCAACCCTCAATCCCGTGAGGCCTACCTCGATATTGTCACCTCGCTTTCAGAGCGCGGCGCGCAAGCCGTTATCCTCGGATGTACTGAAATTGGCTTACTGATCCAACAGGCCGATACCCCGGTTGCGCTTTACGATACGACAGCCATTCATGCCGTGCAGGCAGTTGAGAAGGCTCTTGGCTAGAGTCCGATTTCCTGCTGCCTATACAGACTCGACCACCACATGGATTCCCATCCAGAACATGCACACGAGCTGGATGAAGAAGAACAGGAAGCGAACCGTGGCAGAGAGATCAGAGTGCTGAAAACCGACGTGTACACTCGTCTGGGCAATTCGTGCGATCAGAAAGACCACGGCAAGCATGTCCAGAAGAGTGCTGCCTGTTCCTGTGGCCACAATCGCAAGGACGATAGCGCCATACACCGGCAGGTTCTCTACGCAGTTGGCGTGGGCTCTTAACGCTCGCTTGTACCAGTCCTGCCCTTCGATCCGGTACTCGCTGAACTCCCCGATATGTTTACGGCCGCTGAGAATGTGGTACCAACGATAGGTACCCACGGTCAGGGTCATTGACAGCAGTGTCCAGCCTGCGAACGCCAATAGCACAAGCACCGGAATCGACATGGTTCCTCCCTCCTTTTAATAACCACAGCAGGTTTCGGACCCGGAACCCCGGCGCCAGAAATTGCAGTGGGCACGGGGCTCCGTCTGTTACCGATTTTGCCGTCAGCCCGGCCGGATGTTCTGGTTCACCCGGAAAAAATTTTCCGGATCGTACTTCGCCTTGATCTGCGACAGGCGCTGGTAATTGGGTCCATAGGTAGCCTGAACCCGTTCGTTACCTTCTTCCATCATAAAGTTGATATAGGCGCCGCTGGCACTGAACGGATGAACTGCTTCCCAGTACTCACGTGCCCATCGGGTTACGGTTGTCGCGTTTTCGGGCTTGGGATCAATTCCGGCAATGACCATGGACCAGTTCGCATCGCGGCAACTCCAGGCCATGGCATCGCTGTCCGTATCGTGCACTGCGCCGTTGATCGGGTACAGGTGCATCAGCGAGAGCCCATCCGGCGTTTTTGAGGCATGCTCGATGTGAACATCTATGGCCTCATCCGATAACTCCTTAACAAAGTCACCCTTCCAGTACCACTGCATTCCTTTCGGCAGGATGGGATCGAAGGCGGACTGCCACACGGGAAACGGCATCTGGGCCATGCCGTCCAGCAATGGCTCGGGCAGCGCTTTGCGCACTGGCCGCATCGCGGCGATACCCTCCTCTTCAGAGCCGTTATAACAGGTCATGAGCGCGACGATCGGCCTGCCCCAGAGAGCCTCGGGAAAAAGCTCGACCTTCGGTACTCGCTTGAGGCCAAGGAACATACCCAGTTCCCGGGGCGCGGCGGGCAAAAAATCACGATACCACGCCATGAGCTGGCGGGCATCGGCCAGGTCCCAGAACATGGGGCCGGCATAGACGTCTTTCACAGGATGCGCCTGGAAGAAAAAGCTGGTAACAACCCCGAAGTTCCCGCCTCCACCACGAATGGCCCAGAACAGGTCCTCATGCTGGTTGATGTTGGCCGTCACGATACGCCCATCCGCCAGAACCACTTCGGCTTCCAGCAGGTTGTCCACGGTCAGCCCATGTAGCCGGCTCAGATATCCGTGTCCACCTCCCAGGGTCAGGCCCGAGATCCCGGTAGTGCTGACAATGCCAGCTGGCACCGCCAGCCCATAGGCGTGGGTGGCGTGGTCCAGGTCGCCCTGGGTACATCCGGGCTGGGCCCTGACAGTGGCGTTGTCAGGATCCACATAGACCCCTTTCATGCCAGACAGGTCGATCAGCAGCCCGTCATCGCAGCTGCCCAGCCCGGGGCCGTTATGGCCGCACCCACGTATGGCAACGAGCAACCCCTGGTCGCGCCCAAAACGGACGGCCGTAACCACGTCTGCGGTGTCGCAGCAGCGGGCAATCAGTCGGGGACGTTTATCGATCATGGCGTTGTAGAGGGCGCGGACGTCCTCGTACTCGGCACCTCCAGGCTCCAGAACATCGCCACGGAGGGTGCTTTTCAGTTGATTGATAGTTTCGGTATCCATGGTTGGTGCCTCCCTGGTTACCGACAATGTATACAGTGCCCGGCCACCTGAAGGTGGCCTCAACAGATACGCTACGCGCAGCCGGTACACACCGTCATGAGGCGGTTGTCCCGAACACTTTCAGAAAACGGTGATAGACGGGACAAGCACCCTATTGAGCACCAAACCCTGCTTCCCTGGCCCTCACGATCAACTGAGCCCTGGTGGAGATATCAAGCTTGCTGCATACATTGCTGACATGATTGCGTGCTGTTTTAGGCGCTATAGACAGGCGCTCGGCAATGGTGTGATTCGATAATCCCTGGGCTATCAGGTCCAATACAGCGCATTCACGCTGGGTGAGGCTTTCGAACTCTGGAGGTGGCGTTGGTTGACCGCTCCCCTGGTGGGTAAGGAACCGGCGAAACTCTGATACAAAGGCAGGCCAGCCCGGATCGTCTGGTTGCAATATGTGGCTCTTGCCTTCAAGTGGTAGAAAATGGGCGCCAGAAATGTGGGCAGCCAGCTCACGACCGAGCTCGAAAGGGACCATCTGGTCCCCCTTGATATGGACAACCAGTGTCGGTGCGTGGACCTTTTCCAACTGGTCTCTTATATCGACCGCATGAAAGGCATGCCAGAGCCGGACAGCCGTTTTCGGCTCCGTGGTGATCCTTTGCAACTCCGCCCACCACGCCACCTGATCGCCCACTTCGCGGGGTGACATCAGGCGTGCAAAAACCTCTCGAAACGCACCGTGTTTCCGGCCCCATCCTACCTTGATCAGCTCTTCCAACGCCCGTGCCTCTTCCTTCTTGTACTCGGGAACACCGCTGGTGTATCCGCCATGGGCATAGGCATTGTAGAGCACGAGCCGGCTGACCCGCTCAGGGTGGCGAGCGGCATAGGCAGCTGCCACCGGTCCGCCCTGGCATATACCAATCAGCGGGAACCGCCGCCATCCCAGGGCGTTGGCCACGGCTTCCAGATCTTCAAGCCAGACCTCGACTCCCTGCTCGGCAACCCCATGATCCGACAGACCGGAACCTCGCATATCAAACCGCGCAAGCGTGTGTTCGCGCGTCAGCTCCCTAAGCCAGTGTTGCCAGATGGGGCTGTCCCAGTCATGTTCGACATGCGTCATCCAGCCGCCGACGCGCATCAACGGCGGCCCACGCCCCGCCGTGGCGTACGCGATGCAAACGCCATCCCTGCTTGTACAAAAATTGATCTTCTGCCTCATGTACCGAAAGTAGACCAGATTTAATTCGCTTTCCAACACATCTGCAGTGGCGACAGTGCGGCCCGCACTCCCAATGATCGAAACCTGCTTTACTGCAATTTAATCCGGACAGGGTGGCAATGGACCTTTGAAGAGCGCATCGTGGGCGGCTCAGAACCCTGTGAGGTTCCCGGTACACTGACATTCTGTGATGAGCTATCCATGACCACCGCAACCTGGTTTATATTACTTGGCTCGCTACTGCTGGTGGTGGGCTTTACCGCTTCCTACATCAAGACCGTGCCTGTGACTTCGGCCATCGTGTATCTGTTTATCGGGTTCGTCGTTGGCCCCATGGGCTTTGGTCTGTTTCATTTCAATCCGCTGGAAGAGTCGGCGCTGCTGGAGTTGCTGACGGAAATCGCGGTGCTGATCTCGTTGTACTGCGCGGGGGTAAAAATGCCCGCCCCCGTCACCTTCAAGCGCTGGCGCAACCCTCTGCAGCTGGCGGTGATTTCAATGACCCTGACGGTCGGCCTGGTGGCGCTCTTCGGGTATTACTGGCTGGCCCTGCCTCTTGGTGCGGCTGTCCTGCTTGGTGCTGTGGTTGCACCTACAGACCCGGTACTGGCCACGGAAGTGCAGGTTCGCCACGCTGACGACCCTGACCGCCTGAGATTTGCCCTGACATGCGAAGCCGGAATAAACGACGGCAGTGCCTTTCCGTTTGTCATGCTGGGGCTGGGTCTGTTGGGCCTGCACGATCTCGGCGACAACGGTTTGCGCTGGCTGGCGGTTGATGTGGTCTGGGCCACCGGGGTGGGGATCGGCATCGGCGTGCTGGCCGGCTACGCCGTTGGTTGGCTGGTGCAGAAATTACGTGCTACGTTCACTAACTCCGAGTTTCTGGAGAGTTTCCTGGGCCTGGGGCTGATTGCCTTTGCCTATGGCATCAGCCTGCTGGTAAATGCATGGGGGTTCCTGGCGGTGTTCAGTGCCGCAGTGGCGTTACGGCATACAGAGCTGAAACTGACCGGCCTCAAGCAGCAGTATTCGGACCCGACATCCGGAGAGACAGAACCGGGCGAGGCACCCCAGGCTATAGCCCATGTGCACCAGAGTTCGCTGGTATTCAACGAACACCTGGAGAGACTGGCCGAGATCGTGTTGGTGTTGCTGATTGGCGGGTCGCTGTTCTGGGATTCCTGGAGCTGGCGCGCCGTTGGCTTTGCGGCATTCCTGTTCTTTGTTGCACGGCCCATCAGTGTCCATCTCGGCCTGCTCGGAACCAATGCCCCCATACGTATGCGCAACCTTGCAGGCTGGTTCGGGGTACGTGGCATCGGCTCGCTTTATTATCTGATGTATGCCATCCAGCATGGACTGCCGGAAGACATCGCACTGGAACTGATTCACCTGACACTGGTGGTGGTTGCCATGTCCATCGTTGTCCATGGTCTGAGTGTCAAACCCGCGATTGCCCGATTCTGGCGCTCGCGGAAATCGGTTCGCTAACGATTGGACACTCACCGCCGAGGGTTCCTATACTCGAAGTCTATTCAGTTGGAAGACTCTATTTATGCGCGTTTTCGCAAACCCGGTCGGTTCCGGCTCCCTCTGGTTCGATAACCTCGCCACTGCGGACGGAACTCCCGTTGCTTACGATCCGCAGGCACGGGCTTTCCTGCCCATGCCACCCTTCTGTGCCAATCGGGATGTGATTGGCTGCAACTGGATTGCCCCCGAGCAAGGCGCTTTCTGCCGCTCCTGTGCCATGACAGCGCTAGCGCCCGATCCGGCGATTCACAATGCGATGCCAAACTGGGCGCAAACCGAGGCGGCCAAACGCTGGGTGCTCGACAATCTGGGCCGCTGGCACTGGTTTCGCCCTGAAGACCCCGGCGCGCGCCCTGTTTTTCACATGCTTGCCGAAGGCCCCACGCCGGTGCCGATGGGCCATGCACAGGGCGTGGTTACCATCAGTGTGGCCGAGGCAGATCCGGTGCTGCGCACAACCCGCCGGGAAGCCCTGGAAGAACCCTACCGGACCATGATCGGCCACATGCGCCATGAGATCGCCCACATGCTGTGGTGGCGCCTCAGCCTGCGAGAGGACTTCCTGGATGCGTTCCGGGCCATGTTTGGTGATGAGCGCATCAGCTATCCGGGTGCACTTCAGCACCACTACGAGAATGGCCCGCCACCGGACTGGAAACAGTACTACCTGACCAGTTATGCCTCAGCCCATCCCCATGAAGACTGGGCTGAGACGGCCGCCCATTTGCTGCACCTGACAGACCTGACGGACAGCTTTGTGGCCAGTGGCCTGACCTCGCCGGACGTTCCGGGCCCGAACTGGAATCCGTACTCAGAACCTGATGCCCAGCGTCTGATTCATATTGCCGCCTCGATTGCTGTGGGTGTGAATCACGTGAACCGGTCCATGGGACTGGAGGACCTGTATCCCTTTGTGCTGTCCGATTTCGCACGCCACAAGCTTTCCTTTGTACATGACTGGCTCCGCCGTGGTGCCCAGGGGCTTTAACATAGTTGACCAGCCAGGGACAGTCTGCGTCTACAATTAGAGATCAGTTGAAAGCTGTTATCGGTCCATAGGTACTGCTAAGGAGATCATCATGACCATTCAGGACGAACTTAACGCAACGATTCAGGCTCTGGTTCAGCCGGGCCGGGGCATTCTGGCGGCGGATGAAAGCAACCCAACTATTGCCAAGCGTTTCAAGGCTGTCGGTGTTGAATCCACGGAAGAGAACCGGCGCCAGTACCGCAGCCTGATTCTTGGCGCCCCGGGACTGGGGGAATTTATCAGTGGCGTTATCCTTTTCGAGGAAACCCTGGGACAACACGCCGACGACGGCACCGCGCTGCCGGCTGTGGCGGCAAATCAGAATATCGTGCCAGGCATCAAAGTGGATAAGGGCAAGGGCCCGATGGTGAATGCGCCCGGTGATGAAATTACCGAAGGCCTGGACGGCCTGGCCCAGCGCCTGGAGCATTACAAGGAGCTGGGCGCACGATTCGCCAAGTGGCGTAACGTGTATCACATCACCGATATGAACCCGAGCCGCGCTGCCATCGAGGCAAACGCCGAGGTATTGGCCCGCTACGCTGCGATCTGTCAGTCCTGCGGTGTGGTACCCATTGTGGAGCCGGAGGTGCTGATTGATGGCAACCATACCATTGAGCGCAGCGGAGAAGTGAACGAGGCAGTCATCAGTGAGGTGTTCCTGGCCCTGCGGCGCCACCGTGTTGAGCTGGAAACCATGATCCTGAAACCGAGCATGGTCACACCCGGCAATGCCACGGGCAAGAAGGCCAGTCCGGAAGAAGTGGCCGAACACACACTGCGAACCTTCCGGCGAGCGGTGCCTGCAGCGGTTCCCGGTATCAATTTCCTGTCTGGCGGCCAGACGCCGGAAGAAGCTACCCTGAATCTCAATGCCATGAACAGTGGGTCGGCACAGCCCTGGAACCTCAGTTTCTCCTACGGCAGAGCCTTGCAGGAACCAGCGCAGAAGGCCTGGGCTGGCATTTCTTCCAACCGCGATGCAGCGCAGGCTGCCCTTGTCATGCGGGCAAAGCTGAACGGCCTGGCAAACCTTGGGCGTTACTCGGCGGATATGGAAAAGGGCTGACCACAAGGCCAGCCCTCAGACTCAGCAACCTGCTGTACAGCTGGCCTTGGCATCAAAGCTCATGGTTCTACCGCTGAGGGGAACGTGCACGGGCATTGAGGCAAGGCTGGCAAACTGCTCCGTCCGTGTGCCTTCGCGCACTTTCCCGTTCTCTGTGGCCGCTTCATTGGCATGTGAGGCAATAACGGCGTTCGGTCTGATCAGATCATTGACCACGTAGGCGGCTTCTTTCGGGCCGGTGGTGAATATGTCGCCGATGTTCAGTACCGCCAGCGCGGCGCCATAGTGGTCATTCACCACCATTTTCTGCTCGGCAGTAATGCCCGTGTCTCCGGACAGGTATACCACCAGGCCATTGGTGAAGGTAAGTATATAACCGGTAGGCGGCCCGACACTCGCACCAACCCCTGCGGCTTTCAGGTGCTCAGCCAGCGGGCCGGTGAGGAAGCTGGGCGAAAGGCCATTGCTGTGCACGGCGGGGACTGTCGTAATGGCCACCCCACCCACAACACGTTCCGCACCAAATCTGACCAGCAGGGAATCGTCCGGGTTGCCGCCTACGCTGTCGAGCTTGTTAGCAAAGAATGCGGGCATTTCGCTGCCGGTTACCATCTTCGCTTTCTTAGCTGCGGCAATGTTGACGGAGTTGGATTCCGGGAGCACCACAACCGGCACTTCCGGCCCACCACAGGCGCCCTGATTGACCTCGCGGATGTGGCGATCACCCACGTGGTCGCCATGAACATGGGATACCAGAACCACATCGATATCACCCAGGCGGGGGTCATCCCCGCCAGCCACGGTTCGGCCAGCGTCGTACAGAATGCGTGTGCCATTGGGGTCTTCGAAGACCATGGCGCGGTCCATTGCGCAGAACTCTCCGTCGTGACTGCCCAGGGGTGTGACTTTCACTGAGTCGGCTGCAGCCGGGAACGACACGGCCACAGCCACAAAAGCTGCCGCCAGAAGTTTGCGTTTGTTTTTCATCTCTCCCTCTCCACTGTTTTTCTGGTTGTACAATAACCAATACGAAGCCGGCATCACTTCATAGCAGTGTAGTCGGGAAAGTCAGAGGAGATAGCGCAAAATGCGCCCGTTCATGCAGCTTGTGAGGCGGGAACTGGCTGGCACAAACAGGCCAGCATGGGCGCGACTTCACGGATTTTTCGGGCTTGCGGCCACAACAATTGGGCTTCTGTATAACCACCCCGCAGGTAGTTCAGCCATTGCTTGATACGCCCGGTGACAAACCGGTCTTCCAGCCGGGTTTGCAGGGCGGCGGCGTAGTTTTCCACAAGGTGGACCACTTCTGGCCAGGTCATATCGGGAACCGACTCATTGCGTTGACTGGCCCGGATCTGCCGCGCCAGATCCGGGCGGGCGATCAGGCCCCGGCCGATCATCACATCGTCACAGCCGGACACCTCACGGCATCGCCAGTAGTCTGATACGGTCCAGATCTCGCCATTGGCAATCACATGGGCACGCACTCCTTCCCTCACCCGGGCTACCTCTTCCCAGTAGGCCGGCGGTTTGTAGCCGTCCACCTTGCTACGGGCATGCACCACAATTTCGGACGCGCCTGCGGCTTCCAGTGCCTGGCCGCAGGCAACACCCATGGAGCGATCCTCATAACCCAGGCGCATTTTTGCAGTAACGGGCACATGGGCCGGAACAGCGGTGCGGACTGCTGCGGTAATCTGATGCATCAGCTCCGGCTCGCGCATCAGTACACAGCCGCCCTTATGTTTGTTGACGGTTTTTGCGGGGCAACCGAAATTGATATCCACCTGGGTCGCACCCAGTTCAACGGCTTTTACACCATGACGGGCCATCTGTTGCGGGTCTGAGCCAAGCAGCTGAACAGCCACCGGCGTACCAACACCCGTAAGCGACTGGTTGTGAAGCTCCGGAGCATACTTGTAGAACACCCTCGGCGGCAGCATGCCGTGGGTTACGCGAATGAACTCGGTCACGCAACGGTCAATCCCACCCACCTGGGTCAGGGTTTCGCGAATGGGTGCGTCGACCAGCCCTTCCATCGGGGCAAGGATAATTCGCATAAAGGTTCCAGAGGCCGAGAAAAAGAAATCAGGTTACTGCTGATCAATAAGCAGGCGGAGCGGATTGTAAGGAATCAGGCGGGAATATGGTAGCCGGGCATCCTGAAATCAGGATGCCCGGCCTGGTTTTACCGCATTACTGGCAGATCATGCCTGTACGTCGAAGCGGTCGCTGTTCATGACCTTTGCCCAGGCTGAAACAAAGTCACGGACAAACTTCTCGTGGTTGTCGTCCTGGGCATAAACCTCAGCATAGGAGCGCAGAATGGAGTGAGAGCCGAACACCAGGTCTACCCGGGTAGCGGTCCACTTCTTCTGATCAGTCTTCCGGTCGCGAACCTCGTAGAGATTCTCGCCCACCGACTTCCAGCTGAAGGACATGTCGGTCAGATTGACGAAGAAATC
>CAZFPG010000004.1:0-31235 GCA_964521055.1 uncultured Marinobacter sp. | reverse complement strand
GAGCTGAAAGTAAAGGACCCCAAGTTCAAGGAAGAATTTCAGCAGTACGCAGAGCTGGACCAGTAAATCGAGGGGCTGGAACGCAGGGATGCACCGATCGGTGACGACAGGTTGCACCAGATGAAACAACAGCGCCTGCAACTGAAGGATGACCTCTACAAAACGCTCGTGAAGAAGTCCAACGGCGCAGGATAGGTATAACTAATTAGCCCCCCGGGCACGGAAAAGAGGCTGGGTAGTGGTTTCCAAGTATGGGGCCGGGAAAGTGTTATCCATAAAATAGGTACCTAACAAAGACCGGTAACGGTTCACCCCTTTTCTTGTTACCTATGAATGGATGATCAAAATGAGCAGAGCAGTATCACTCTACAAAGGGTGGAGAATGAAGCGTAACTTCCACCACCTGGTCCTCACCATGGATCCGCGCCTCCTGAAAGACGTAGGGTACCCACCGGAACTTGTTGAACAGCGTTTGAGAACGCCGTTCTGGAAGTTCTCAGCGACGGTTTGAGGATCTCAACTCAACACGGAGTCCTGTAAAAAACGCAGGAGCTTCAGATTGTTCGCATGGGCAATATTGATGCGTAGAGCCGAATCTCCGTTATGATCAGCCAATTCGAAGAGCTGGCTGGGCGCCAGGAAAATTCCCTCTGTGGCAGCCTTTCGGGTTAACGCCATGACATCGACGCCACCGGGAAGTGGGCACCATAGATAGTAGCCTCCCGTTGGGCTTTCTATGTTATCCAGGCCAATGCCGCGCAAGGCAGACACGGCGTCAACGCTGGCGTTGGCAACCCGGTCGCGCAGTCGCTTCAGATGGCGACGATAGCGGCCCCGAACGATCATTTCGTGGACAATCCGTTCTGTAGTGCTGGAACTGTTCACGATGGTCAGCATCTTGATGTCTGTCAGCGATGTTATCAGGGCAGGGTTCGCGGCGATGTACCCGCAACGCAGGCTCGCTGACAGGGTTTTCGAAAAGGTTCCCACGTAGATTACCCGGTTCAGTGCGTCGAGGGACGCAAGATGGGGCGCTGCCTTTGGCAGGATGTCTGCAAAGGGATCGTCCTCGATCAGCACCAGATCATAACGCTCCGCCAGAGTCAGCAGCCGATGCATCTTCTGCAGCGACATGGATGTGCCTGTGGGGTTATGGGCCATAGGCTGCACAAAAAACAGCTTCGGCCTGAACTGGCGTATCTTCTCTTCCAGCATGTCCAGATCCGGCCCATCCCTTTCCCGTTTCACACCGATTACATTGGCTTTCTGAAGTTTGAGCTTGCCAAACATGGGGTAATAGCCAGGCGTTTCCACCAGCACCGGATCATTGGGCTGGACGAAATGGCGAACGATCAGATCAAGTGCATGGTTGGCGCCAAACGTCATAAGAACCTGATCGGGGCTGGTGCTGATGGCCCTGTCGGTTAATGCCCGGGCGATATCCTCTCTCAGAGCCTGAAGCCCTTGTGGCCGGCCGTACTCAAAGTCATCGGCATTGTCGGATACACTGGAGTGCCGTTTCAGATAGCGCCCTATCTCGGAGCTTTCCATCCAGGTTGCGGGCAAGCGGCCATCACCGGCACGGATCTCGTAGTGCTGGTTCAGCTGTTCGCGCAGCAACGAGACCAGGTCCAAGGCTTCTGTCACGTGTTCGGAATAGGGGATGGGCTGTGTCGGGTTTGCAGCCTGTACGTAGAAGCCAGACCCCCGGCGCGGGCTGATATAGCCGGTTGCCACCAGGCGATCATAGGCATCGGTTACCGTGTTCTTTGAGACGCCATGCCCCTCAGCGGCCACCCGGATAGAGGGCAGCCGCGCTCCCGGCATTAGCTGACCAGATTCTATCTGCTGGATCAGGCTGTTTGCGATCTGCTGCGCCCGGGAGACGTTATCCGCCATACTAACTCCAAAATTGTACCACCATAATGACTGGTACAGTCCGTGGTACACATCCCTTAAGTGTCACTTGTTCATTCTAGTGGACTGTCCTAATTTGTACAGGTACGCCGTACAGGACAAAGACGACGGCCTGATTGCGTGACTTCCGGTGTACGGGGCACTAACAAACACAAGAATCACCACCAGTACGATGGAGAACACCATGAAAAAAACGATAAGCCAAAAGGCCATTGTCGGTCTTCGTCATACCTGCAAGAGCCTGGTTGCAGCGGCTGCGATTTTTACCAGTGTGAGTTCAGCAGCGGAACTGCCGGAAGTAAACTGGCGCATGCAGGCTCTCTGGGATGGCGGGACCACCCCTTATGAATTCGAAAAGCGCTTCGTTAACCGGGTTTCCGAACTGACCGACGGCAAATTCACGATCCGGCTTTTCGCAGGCGGCCAACTGGCCCCGTCAGCGCAGGCGTTTGAAGCGGTCCGTGGTGGTGCCTTTGAAATGATGAAAACCTTTGACGGTTACGAGGCCGGATCTATTCCTGCATTTGCATTTACCAGCACAATTCCCTTTGGCTTCCCTGAATCCGACCAGTACGAAGCCTGGTTCTATGAGCGGGGTGGTCTGGAGTTTGCCCGTGAGGCCTATGCAAAGGCAGGGCTCTTTTACATTGCACCGACAGTTTATGGACAGGAGCCGATTCACTCCAAGTTTCCGATCAACACCCTTGAAGACGTAGAAGGCAAGAAAGGTCGATTTGTCGGACTCGCCAGTACTGTCATGGCTGAATTTGGCGTATCGACCACGCCACTGCCAACAGCAGAGGTCTACCAGGCGCTTGAAAAAGGCGTGATCGATTTCGCTGATCGGGGTGACCTGACCGCGAACCTGGAAGCTGGCCTGGGCGAAGTAGCCAAGTACGTTATTGTTCCAGGTTTCCACCAGCCAACCACCGCCACCAGCTACGTAGCCAATCAGCGCGCCTACGACAAGCTACCGGATTCCTACAAAGCAGCCCTCGAAAGCGCCGCACGTGAAATTTCTGCCGCCCTCAGGCAACACAACGTGGCTCAGGATGCCGTCGCCCTCAGGAAGTTCGAAGAGCAGGGGGCCGAGATCATCCGTCTGGACGCCAATATGGTGGCAGAAGCCCGCCCCACTGCAATGAAAGCCTGGGAAAAGGCCGCCGGCGACGACGAGCTCGCCAACAAGGTCCTGGACAGCCAGATCGAGTTCATGAAGGAGCTGGGATTGCTGGAATAGTACCCACTCTGCCAAAAAGCATAACCAGCCCGGTCAGCCGGGCTGAGACCTCAGTGTGAGGAGAATCTATGTCTATTGTTCAGGGCTACTGCAAGGCCGTAACCGGTTTGAATCGATGGCTTGCGGTGATGGCATCCCTGCTGGTGTTCATCATGGTCGCCGTTATTTCCTATGAAGTAGTGGCCCGGTACTTTTTCGATGCCCCCACGGTATGGGCGTTGGAGTTGTCCACACTCCTGCTGGGGCCATACTTTATGTTGGCTGGCCCCTACCTTCTTCACACCGCTGGCCATGTCAATGTGGATATTGTCTACGGTAAGTTGTCTGCGAGAACGGCTGCCATGGTGGACACGGCTATCTATCCCGTGATCGGGGTGATCGCCGGCGTACTGATCTACCAGAGCATTCCCGTTGCCTTTGACTCGATTGAATCCGGCGAGACCTCGTTCTCCTCCTGGAACCCGGCGATATGGCCTGCGAAGACCCTGATACCGGTCGCCTTTACCCTGTTGTTGCTCCAGTCGATTGCCGAAACGCTCCAGGCAATCCTGCGCATCCGGACCGGCGGGGAGAGTGCTGCATGAGCTCGACCTTCGTTCTGTCCGCAATGTTCGTTTCCCTGCTGGTGCTTTTGCTGAGCGGGATGCCGCTTGCCTTCGTGCTGATCTCCCTGGCGGTGCTGTTTACCGTCACCCTTTGGGGCACGGATGCGCTGGTGCTGTCGGTGCTGCAGACCTTTGATGTGATGACATCGGATGTGTTGCTCGCAATACCGCTCTATGTGCTGATGGCCAGCATCCTGCAACGCTCGGGAATTATTGAGGCGCTGTACAGGGCCATGGAGCTATGGTTCCGGCGGCTGCCCGGTGGCCTGGCAGTGGGAACCATCGCCATCTGTACCGTGATGGCGGCGATGACGGGCATCGTGGGCGCTGCGGTCGCTGCCATGGGGATCCTGGCGCTGCCGTCCATGCTCCGCCGTGGCTATGATGAAAAGCTGGCCCTGGGCACTATTTGTGCCGGCGGCACCCTGGGCATCCTGATTCCGCCCTCCATTATTACCATCGTGTATGCCGCAACGGCCCAGGTGTCGGTGGGCAAGATGTTTGCCGCCGGTATTGTGCCGGGAATGGTGCTGGCGGGGCTGTACATCGCCTACGTGATCATCCGCACGCTGTTGAAGCCCAGTGTTGCTCCACGGCCGGAGCAGGTGGATGTCTCGTTCCGGGACATGTTCGCGTCGCTGAAGTCCCTGATCCTTCCAACCCTGATTGTTTTCAGTGTGCTCGGCAGTATCTATGCCGGCATTGCGACACCTACTGAAGCCGCCGCGGTCGGGGTGGTGGGTGCGATGGTTTCTGCTGCGTTACAGGGCAAGTTCACACCAGCCAATCTCAGTGATGCCGCAATGGACACCCTGCGGGTGACCACCATGATCATGTGGATCACCATCGGGGCGAAGATCTTTGTGTCGATCTTCACCGGAACCGGCGGAGCCGATTCCCTGTTGATGTTCATCCAGGACCTGGAACTGAACCGTTGGCTGGTGTTGCTGGCGATGATGGGAATCCTTGTGCTGCTGGGACTGTTCCTCGATGAGATCGGCATCATCCTGCTCTGTGTGCCGGTATTTCTGCCGATCATCAACGCGTTTGATTTTGACCCGATCTGGTTCGGTGTGCTGTTCCTGATTACGGCGCAGATGGCCTACATAACCCCGCCGTTCGGATACACGCTGTTCTACATAAAGGGCGTATTGCCACCGGGAATCGGTATGGAAACCGTCTATCGGGCCATCGTTCCTTTCCTCGTGCTGCAGATGATTGCCCTGGTGCTGTTCATGATATTCCCGGACCTGGTGACCTGGCTGCCCAACCAGCTTTCCCAGCGCCTGGCGTCCTGATAATCCTGATGGAGATATACTAAATGCCTATTCAAAGCTCCCGCATATCCGGCTTTCACAAGCTCTCGATGCCGGATCGCCTCGCGAAAGTAATCGAAGTGGCTGGTCTGGACAGTGCAGTGGAGGCGCAACTGTCGAACACCGGAAACCTGGATGCTGCCGTTGTCGACTCCATGATCGAAAATGCCATCGGTACCATGAACATACCCCTGGGCATAGCTACCAACATGATTGTGGACGGCGAAGATGTCCTGATACCAATGGCAACGGAAGAGTCATCCGTGGTGGCCGCGGTTTGTAATGCTGCACGGCAATGTCGTGACTCCGGCGGGTTTGTTACGTCTTTATCCGGTTCGCTGATGATCGCCCAGGTTCAGCTCATTGACGTGAAGAATCCGGAGTTCGCTCGCCTGCAGATTCTTGAAAACAAGGACAGGATCCGGGAAGTCTGTGACGAGACCGATCCTGTGCTACTGAAGCACGGCGGTGGTTACCGGGACATCGAAGTGCGGGTGCTCGAAGGCGGGCGCACCGGCTCCATGGTGATTACTCACCTGATCGTGGATACCCGGGACGCCATGGGCGCGAACGCCGTGAACTCCATGGCGGAAGCGGTGGCTCCGCTGATTGCGCAATGGACCGGCGGCAGGACTTACCTGCGGATACTGTCAAACCTGGCAGACCGGCGTCTTGCCCGGGCGAGGGCGACCTGGTCGCTGGAGGCTATTGGCGGCGAGTCGGTGCGGGACGGCATTCTCTCCGCCTTCGATTTTGCTGACATTGACCCGTACCGGGCAGCGACACACAACAAGGGCGTTATGAACGGTGTCAGTGCTGTGGTGCTGGCCACCGGCAATGACACACGCGCCGTTGAAGCTGGCGCTCACGCCTATGCAGCAAGGTCGGGGCAGTATCGGTCGCTGACGCGCTGGGAAGTGGACCAGGAGGGCAATCTCACGGGAATGATCGAGATACCCATGGCGGTCGGGCTGATAGGTGGCGCGACAAAATCCCACCCCACCGCCCGCGTTGCCCTGGATGTCATGAACACCCGGACAGCGGACAAACTGGCCAGGGTTATAGCAGCTGTGGGCCTGGCGCAAAATTTCTCGGCGTTGAAAGCGCTGGCGACCACCGGTATCCAGAAAGGACATATGGCACTTCACGCCAAGAACATTGCTGTCATGGCCGGAGCTACAGGCCCTGAGATTGATACGGTGGCCAGGGAGCTGGTTGAAGGGGGCAAGGTACGAGTGGATATTGCAGAAGAGATCCTGGCGCGCCTGAGAGGATAGCCTTGGCTCCAAATACCCGAGGCCCGCCCGCAACAAAGCCGACAAATCAGGGGCGCGGGTTTCCCTTGCGCCAGGCTGCGGGTGGCAGGCCGTACACTCGCTTGAACGCACGGCTGAAGGCCGCCTCGGACTCATAACCGATAGCAGCGGCGATCTTTGGTATCGCGGTCGCGCTTTCCCGCAACTGTATCGATGCTTTCTCAAGCCGCTGGTGACTCAGGTAAGTCATTGGCGGCTCCCCAACGGCCTTCGTAAAGCGCTCTGCAAAGGCGGAGCGTGAAAGTCCGACTTCCCTGGCCAGTCGTTCGGTGGTCCAGTGTTCTGCCATTCGCCCGTGAATCAGCTTCAGGGCCCTGCCAATCAACATGTCGCCGAGACCGGCCGCCCATCTGCCTCCACTGCCGTGGTCGGTCGCCAGGTAACGGGTGACGGCGTCCATGAAAAGCAGCTCTGCCAGCCGCGCCAGCACGGCGCTGGATTGGGCGCCATTGTGTGCCAGTTCCTGCGCCCCGAAACGAAAGGCGCTCTCAATCCATGTGCCGGAAATGGCATCAGCCACATCCAGCTTCAGCACGCTGGGCAGCATGGCCATCACCGCATTCCTTGGCTGATCACTGCCCAGGAAACCGCAAAGTACATGTGTCGGCTCCCCATGGTTCCCATAGACAATCTGTGCGATGCCGCCATCATGTCCCGGCTGGATGAGGCCGGAGATGTCGGCCGGTTCAATGTTTATGTCGCTACCGAGGAGGTGGCTATCATTTCTGGGGAGCACAACCAGTTCCCCGGCATCGACATTCATGGGCGCCTGGCCGCAGACGACCAACTGCATGCACCCCAGGGTGACAAAGTGATAGGCGATGATATGGCGGGGTTGCGGCGTAAAGGGCGCGCAGTCCTCGGGATCGACCTGCGCGGTAATGCACCAGGGTGCGGTAAAGCGTGCGTCGAGAAAAATACCGCCGGTCAGGTGCGTATCCCGCAGCATATCGAGGTGGCCGTTCATGTGGCGCCTCCGTTTGCCGAGCGCCCGGCAGCAAATAAAGCGGATCGGACAAATGTTCCGGCGCCTTGCACATAGTCGGTTGGACTGAGGAATTTAATAATAGCACCGCCTCTGGAAGAGGCGCACCTATAACAATGTATATGAGGGCACCACTCAATGTTTACCGACAGACAGGGAAATGCACTTCAGGGCGCAAACGCTCAGTCCGCCGATCTATACGGCCAGGCGCTTGAAGCATTCAATGTGTACCGGAATGATCCGATTGAACTGATTGATCAGGCCATCGCCCATTCCCCGGACTTCACTATGGCACAGATTTTCAAGGCCTATGTGCTTGGCCTGGCCACAGAGCCGCAAGCAAATGCAGAAGCCCGGGCAATCTCCAATGCACTGACCGTGCGCCGGCTGACGGAACGGGAAGCCTCTCTGCTGCCCGCCCTTCGATTGCTTCTGGAGGGACACTGGACGAAAGCTGCGATAATGCTCGATTGGCACAATATGGAATACCCCCACGACCTGCTGGCCATTCAGGCGGGGCATTTGATGGACTTCTACCGCGCCAATGCACAAAACCTCAGGGACCGTCTGGGGAGGGTGCTTTCCAAGTGGACAGCTGAAATTCCGGGGTATTCGATACTTCTCGGTATGCATGCCTTTGGCCTGGAAGAGAGCGGCCACTATGCTCGTGCTGAGGAAACCGGGCGACGTGCGGTAGACCTGGAGCCATTCGATTGCTGGGCTCACCACGCGGTGGCCCATGTAATGGAAATGCAGGGCAGGGCGGAGGATGGTGTCGGCTGGATGATTACCAGACACCCGTATTGGTCTGGCGATAACAACTTCTTCAAAGTGCACAATGTATGGCATCAGTGCCTGTTCTATATGGATATTGGCCAGGCCGACAAAGCCCTTGCTCTGTATGACCGTAACATCCGGGGCACCCAAAGCACCGTGGCACTTGACCTGGTTGATGCGTCTGCATTGCTTTGGCGCCTGCAGCTCGCGGGAGCGGATGTGGGTAACCGCTGGGAGGAGCTGGCTACGTGCTGGGATATCCACATGGACGGAAGCAACTATCCGTTCAATGACTGGCATGCGGCCATGGCATACGCTGGCGCGGGCCGGTACAAAGACCTGACGTGGGTCATCAACTCGCTGCAGAAACTGGCCACCGACGGAAGTGAAGCCGCATTATGGGCACGGGAGTACGGCATACCACTGGTCAAGGGGTTTACTTCGTTCGAGCAGGGGCGGTATCGCGAGGCTGCCGAGTTCCTTTACTCATGCATGTTCATATCGAACTGTTTTGGGGGGAGTCACGCCCAGCGCGATATCATCAGCGTAACTCTCACGGAAGCTGCTATCCGAAGTGGACAGGCTTCTCTCTCTGAAGCCCTGGCCAGTGGCCGTTTGGCTAACCGCCCCAGGGGAGTGATCAATAATCTGTTCCTCAAACGGGCCGGGGCTCTGGCGCAAAATGATTTACAAGGACCGCTTGAGGAAGTCGATGAACAGCCTGGCTCGTCTTGGCAGGTAGCGCCGGTCTGAGTACATCGCATAAATCGAGCGCGGGACCGGGCCGGCATCCAATGTCAGCTGTAGAAGCGAGCCGTTTCTGAGCTCCGCGTCAATATAGGCGCGGGGCAGCATTGCGATGCCCAGACCCTCCTTCGCGGCCTCAACCAGTATCATGGAATTGTCTGCTACCAGCGGGCCGGTAACCTCTACGGATACTGGTCTTTCTGACCCGGCTGACGGCATGAACTCCCACCGGTTGGCGTCGGAACTAAGGCTGTAGACCAGGCATTTGTGTGATCGCAGCTGGTCAATAACTGTGGGCACCCCGGCATTGCGCAAATAGCCGGGGGAGGCCACCAGAATGCGATCAAGCGCGCCCAATCGGGTAGCGATAAGGGATGAATCGGCCGGTGCTTCTATGCCCCTTATGGCCACATCAACTCCGCTGCCAACAAGGTCTGTCAGTTGATCACTCATCTGCAGGCGAAGGGACAACGAGGGATTCTCTTTCTGGAAGCGGATAAACAACGGGCTGAGAACTGCGATGGACAGGGATACAGGGCTGGCCACCACCAGCTCACCTGAGAGGTTGTCAGTGGCTGCGACAGCGTCCAGTAACTCATTTGTCTGGCCGGTGACCGAAACACAATAGCGGTAGAACCGCTCACCTTCTTCAGTAAAGCTGATTGTGCGGGTGTTGCGATTGATCAGCTTGGAACCGGTCCAGCTCTCCAGAAACCGAACGTATTTCGAAATCACGGCATTCGAACACTGTAGCTCGTTGGCCGCAGCCGTAAACGAGCCCAGCTCATAGATTCGCCTGAAATATTCCACGCCTTTGAGGCGGTCCATGCCCGTTCCCCACGCCACACTATTGGTTGATGGCTGCATTATACAGGGCAGGAACCGGAGCGTCGCAGGATTATGCCTGCCACGACATATTACAAGGCGTGAATCAATTGGGAGTGGGGTTTCCGAACCTTTACCATCTGCGACATCGGGTCCTGGGCGGCGTCACGATAGCCCAGTGCCACAATAACCACGCTACTGAGATTCTCTTTGTCCAGCCCTAGCGTGCGATCCAGCGCGGCAGGATCAAAACCTTCCATTGGTGACGCATCGATCCGCTCAACGGCAGCCGAGGCCAGTGTGAATCCAAGCGCAATATAGGCTTGCTTTGCCGCCCACGCCTGCTTCTTTTCCGCAGTGGCCAAGCCCCTGATGGTTCCATTGATGGCCTCGGAAAAGCCGTTAAGGTCCGCAACGTCGAGGCCGCGCTCGCTTGCCGTCAATTGCATGTACCCGTCCACCGTTGACGCATCCAGATCGGTCATGGCTGCAAACACCAGCAGGTGGGAGCACTCCTTTACCTGAGGCTGCGGTGCCGCCTGCTCGTGAATGCGGGCCAACACTGAACGATCGCTTATGACCTTGATGGTATAGGGCTGAAGTCCATAGGAGGACGGGGCCAGTCGCGTAGCTTCAAGGATTCGGGTCAGAACCGGTTCTGGCACCGATTCACCATTCATGCGTTTGGCGGCGTAACGCCATTCAAGGGCGGCTAGAAAATCCATAACGATTCACCTTTGGTGGTTGGTTGAGTGGTTGGGTTGTAAGAATGGACGTCGAGGCAACTGACTTCCATCCCCAATCTGGTAATGGAGTTTTCACGAAACGTGTGCTGATCGAAAGCTGTGGTTCCCGGAAGATGGAGTCACATTCGATGGAGGACACGTTATGAACAACCGAGCCGCGACCGGTGCCCATCAGCCAGACATCAAGTCTGTACTGCTTTTGCTAGGTGTTGGCGTATTGATTGCCTTGATGTTGCCCTTGTCCAGGGCCGCTATGGATGTCGGCATGACACCGTTAGCATACGCTTTCTGGCAGGCTCTGGGTGGCGGTGTTGTGTTGGCTGTCTGGCTGGGCCGACGCTCGCCACTGCGTTTCAACGGGGTATTTGCCCGTTACTTTGGCATCAGCGGACTGACAGCGATTGCTGTTCCAAATGCCCTGGCCTTTGTGGTGGTTGCCAATATCGGGGCCGGCCTGACAGCAACGCTTTATGCGCTGCCATCACTTGCCACCTACGCCATTGCGGTGGCATTGGGTATGGAATCCCTGAGCAGAAAGCGGGCAATTGGCCTTAGTTTCGGGGTGGCCGGTTGTGTCTGGATATTGTCCCCCAGTCCTGCTGGCATCAACCCCGACTCTTTACCCTGGCTCCTGCTGGGCTTGCTTGTTCCGCTATCCCTTGCCATTGGAAACGTCTACCGCACCTCTCATTGGCCAACCGGTGCCTCACCCGAGCAGCTGGCCGTTGGTATGCTCATGGGCGGTGCCTTGCTGATACTCCTGGTTGTGCTGATATCCGGCAACGCCAGCAATTTAATCGTTAACCGTGCCGACCTCTGGGCAATACTGGTTGTGCAGTCGGTCCTGACCGCTATTGGTTATCGTGGCTTCTTCCACTTGCAGAGAAAAACATCGCCGACGTTCCTCAGCCAGCTGGGGTTCGTGATTACACCGGCGGGCCTGTTGTTCGGCATTGTTTTCTATGGTGAATCCTATGGCTGGGCAGTCTGGGGCGGAGTAGCGTTGCTATTGATTGGCGTTGTGCTTGCCAATCGCCCCGGCAATGAGCCTAACGAGTGCGTTGCGGATTAGCTATCCCTGCTGAGCGCAACCGCGGGTTCGCCGCTGGCACAGGCCTGCTGCCGCCATGCCAACAGGAAAATACCAAGCCCGGCCACCGCCGTTGCAGCTCCCACATAACCGGTTGATTGCCACCCGAGTCCGGCGCTGATGGCCATGCCGCCGAGCCACGGCCCAAGCGCGTTGGCAACGTTGAACGCAGCATGGTGAGAAGCCGCTGCCAGGGTTTGTGCGCCGTGGGCCACATCCATTAAATGGGTTTGCAGTGCCGGTCCGAGGCCCACCATCAAGGCCACCAGGAAACAGATCAGAAGCATTGTCCAGATGGTTTCCGTAGCGTAGGGATACAACAACAGCATGCCAATACTCCACAGCAGCATCCAGCCAATGCTGCTGAATCCTAACCGGTCAAATAGCCAGCCGCCCAGGATATTCCCCGTAAAACCACCCAGGCCAAAAACCGCCAGAGCCACCGGTATCCAGAATGGGCTGACGCCGGTCACCTCGAGCAACGTAGGCGCCATGTAGCTGAATACACAGAACATGCCGGCAAAGCCGATGGCCCCGATCGCAAGCGGATACCAGATCTCCGGGCGGTTAAAGGCGCGAACTTCAGAGAATGGACTTTTCCTTTCCTCATCATGGTTCAGTGGCAGGAAAAGAATAATCATCAGACCGGTAAGGGCAGCAATAGCGCCTACAAAGCCGAATGCGTAACGCCAGTTCAGGCTTTGCCCCAGCATCGTTGCAAGCGGATTCCCGATCAGCAATGCCAGGGTTAGCCCCATCATCACCAGGCTGACCACTTTGGCCCGCCGGTTCAGCGGTACCAGAGAGGCTGCCACCAGGGCCGCAACACCGAAATAGGCGCCATGGGGCAGGCCGGCAATAAAACGGAACACCAACAGCGAGCCATAGCCCGGTGCCAGCGCACTGGCGATGTTGCCAATGGTATAAAAACCCATCAGGAGGATCAGCAGGTGCCTTCGGTACAGGCGTGCACCGCCAATTGCCAGGAGTGGGGCGCCTACTACGACACCTAGCGCATAGGCGCTGATCAGGTGGCCCACCTGCGGCTCGGTGACGCCCAGGTCCTGCGCAACACCCGGCATGAGCCCCATGATAGCGAACTCCCCGGTGCCAATTCCGAATCCTCCCATAGCAAGGGAAAATACGATCAGCATGACCCGGGCTGGGGAGTAGGGGACTTCCTGCGGTTGGGAGGGCATGGGGTGGGGGCCTTGGTGTGTCGTCAACGTATTTGAAACAAGGCCGCCCATTGTGGGCTAATCCGACATATTTCGGAATACGAGGATGCCGCGATTAACCCACGGCTGGTTGTCAGATCAACCAGCCAAACAGAAAGTCGAACAATGTAGCAAAGAATCCGCCACTGCTGCTGGCAGGCGCTTCAGGCTCGGCATCTCCTGGTGAACTGGCCACCTCTGCAGAGTCAGATGTTTCCTGGGCTCCAGATGGTTTTTCCGCCTCCGACACCTCCACGGGCTCTACGGGCTCTGATACTTCCGGATTGCCCGCCCCAGTTGGTTCCTCTGGTAGCTTGAATTTGGGCTCGCTTGCCACTTCTGGCTCTGAACGGGGTTCAGGCTGGGCAGCCGGCTCCGCTGTCTCAGGCTCTGCGGCGGCTTGCTCGGTTGGTGCCTCAACGGGTTCTTCCGGTGCAGAAGCTGTTACTTCCTGGACATCGGGGGCTGGATCACTCTCGATGGTGTCTTCCGGTTCCTGCGAGACCAGTTCGACTTCAGGCTCTGGCTCAGGTACGAGCTGCCTCTGGACTTCCGGTTCGGGTTCGGGCTGGGCTTTCGGTTCCTGGACTTCTGCAACCGCACGATCAGTGCTGCCCGGAGCAACAGGTACTTCACTTAAACCCAAAGCGGCCATGGCTGCCTTACGGTCGGCAACGTCATTGCCGCTGACGGTGCTGTCGCTCTCTGGCGCTACACCTAACGCAGACAGTGTTTGTGGGTCCAGGTTACCGGTTGCCTGCAGCTCATCATGCTCTGACTGATACTGCCGTATTGCTGAGCGCAGAGTGTTGTCCATCCACCCATCGGCCTTTCCGATATCATAACCGGCGCCGTAAAGGGCGTTCTCTGCAGAGTATATGGTTTCAACGGGGCCGGCCTGGGCAGAAACGGCACAGAAAGAAACCGACACCGCTAGTGCGGCAAAGCCAGGCGCCCGGGCAAATCGTGAATGGCTCATGGGTGGATCTCTCCCTGATACTCTTTGTTACTTTTTGTTGAGTATTGAAAGTATCAGTATTTGGATATGTCGCCCATGACGCAGTTAACACAAGGGACAATAAGATTACCCCGATGTTCTGAAGCGGCGCACCAGGCTGCCCAGATCCTCCGCCATATCCGCCAGTGATCTGCTGGACTGGTTCACATGGGAGATGTCGTCTGTCAGTTTGTCGATGGCACTACTGCTGGCCTCAACGTTCTGTGTCATCTCCGCTGCGGTAGCCCTCTGCTGCTCGGTGGCACTTGCGATCTGAGTGGTCATTTCCACGATCCGGTTGACGGCGGCCATTATGTCGGTCAGGGCTTCCCCTGACTTTCCGGCTTCCTCGCTGGCCTCGCCGGCCATCTGTTTGGCCTTGCTCATATCAACCACGGCACCCGCCGCGCCACTTTGCAGATTCGAGACAATGCGCTCGATATCCACGGTCGAATCCTGAACCCGCTTGGCGAGGTTACGGACCTCGTCGGCGACCACAGAGAAACCACGGCCGGCTTCACCCGCACGAGCCGCTTCTATGGCAGCATTCAGGGCCAGGAGATTGGTCTGTTCCGCGATGGCCTGGATGACGTCCAATACGTTACCAATTTCTCCGGATTCCTTTTCCAGGCGCTGGATGCGTTTCGATCCTTCCTCAACCTGTTCCGCCAGCCTGTTTACGGACTTGACCGCCGTCAGAACAGTTTCCTGCCCGGTGCCCGCCAGTTCAGCAGCCTGGCGTGCCGACTCATCGGTATCGTTGGTATTGGATGCGATCTCGTCCGATGTTGACACCATTTCCTGCATGGCGGCGGACACCTGCGTGACCTGGTCTCTCTGTTGCTCGGCATTGGCGGTTGTGCTGTCTGTGACACCGGACAGGGATTCGGATTCGGTGCTGAGTTTACGGGACGAGACCACAATCTTTGAAATGATGTCTTCCAGGGTTTCCAGGAACGAGTTCACGGCGGCTATGAAGTCGCCAATTTCGTCAGGGCGGCCTTTGGTCAGGCGGGTAGAGACGTCGCCGTTGTTGTTACTGATGTTCTCAAGATAGGCCAGGATCTCTGTTCGGGCCCGCTTAACGCTGGCTCCCATCATTCGGCTCATGAGGACGGCAACAACCAGCCCGAGAATAACCGACGTGATAAATGCACCGAGGGTGAACGTGAGCGCGGTTTCGGTCTCAACTTCGGCGTCGTCCGCCACGGCTCCCAGCGAAGCGAACACCTTTTGCTCCAGATCCCGCGCCAGCCCGGTAATCCGGGGCCCGAGTACGTCAAGTTTGTCTTC
The DNA here is from genome assembly GCA_964521055.1 of uncultured Marinobacter sp. Classification (GTDB taxonomy): domain Bacteria; phylum Pseudomonadota; class Gammaproteobacteria; order Pseudomonadales; family Oleiphilaceae; genus Marinobacter. The sequence goes on along the minus strand of CAZFPG010000004.1, from coordinate 16,164 downwards.
CTTCGTGTGGATCATCGCTTTTTGCTGGACCAGCAGCTTTTCAACCGATACCTGGTAGTTCTCCAGTGCTGCGATGGCCGTATCAAAATACTGCCTGACGTAATCCGGAACAGAGTCCATGTCCAGAAACTCCAGGGCATCCGATACATCCTCCATGGCATAGCCGAGGGCTGTTTCGGAAGACTCATCACCGTCAGCAAAGAAGCGCTGCGCCGCCATTCGCATCAGCAGGGTATCGTGGATTAGCTGTTCCAGAACCACTCGTAACCGGCTGTCAGGCTCACGGTTGGTCACCCCGTCAATGGCTCGCCGTAGTGCTTCTGAAGCGCTGGGACCATATTCGTCGAGCTCATTGGCAATGATGGATTTCACTTGCTGTTTGGCAGGCACCAGTTCGTTCTTGAAGACACCCACGAATTCAAGCGTTGCCTGTTCTATTTCGCCGACGAGCGCGGTTCGCTCTTCGCTATCGATAGCCTGTTGGGCACCGGACAGCTCATCGAAGAAATCCGATTCCAGTTGGTCAAAACGGGACAGTATCTCGTCATCACCGGTGTCGTAGTAGTCAAAGACCCTCAACCTCATGTTGTACAGGTTGATGAGCACACCCGTTGCAATCGACGTTTCCGGGGCCAGGTCCCGGGCAACGGTGCTCATGCGCTCATCAAGACTCTGGAATTCCCGGACACTGTAGAACGTGACCAGGGCAAACAGCAGGAGAATGAATACAGGCGCAATCAGGAGTTTTCCGCTTACGCCGAGTCGACGCTCAATCGCTTCAAATGCGTTTACAGCCACTGGTTTGCCTCTTTACCAATACGGGATATGTTGGTTAACGACTGGTCGGGAATAATCTGCAGCCGATCCCCCGTTTTTATTCAACGAAGTTTGATTGGCTGGCAATCATTGGCGAAAGTTTCAGGTTCCAGTGTTTCATGCCGCTATCACTGTACACATAGTGGCCGCTGAGCGATTTCATTTCAGGCAGGCGGTTGGGTTTTACGCCACTCAGTATCATGGATGCCAACCTTGCTGCGGTAAGGCCTTCCTGGTGGGCCGAGATGGTAAAGCCACCAATGGCCTGCTGCTCCCCGATAAAAATATCCCAGAATGAAAATATGGGGATCTGGGTGCGTGTAAATGCCTCGCCGATCAGATCTTTCGGCTCGATGTAGTTCTCATCGGTGTCCCGGATTGTGTGGTGGGTACCAACAACAATGGCATCGTACTGCTCGTGGGCACGGAAGACAGACTCCAGCCAGGTGTCCTTGTCATTGGTCAGAACAATGTCCAGTTTCGAACCGTATATCTCGGCACTCCTCTTTTCGCCAAAGTATTCATTGACTGCATTACGCATGGTTGGGGAGTCGTCCATAAGCACGAGGAAACGTTCGTCTACCCGCAGAACTTTTTGCAGGTGACGAATGCTTTCAGCGAAGAACGGGCGTTCCAGTATGCCGGCGACCAGATCATGCTCGAGGGTAGGGTGCTGTGCTGGCCCACCGTTAACTCCCAAAAATACAACCGGAATGCGCCTTTCCACCAGGTGGTCGGCCATGAGCGAAAACGCATTGTCATCACCAAGGATCGCTACATCAGGCTGAAGGCGGGATATGGATTGCTGAATGCTGGCAACTTTCTGTGGCCATTCGGATTTGGGTAAACGTTTGGTGTCCAGTTCAAAGATATGGAGGTCATGGTCGCCACCGAGTACTGACTGGACGGCGTCGATGTAGTCCGCATCCCATTTGTATCCCAGGTGGTAGCTTTGAATAACGACAACGGTTTTTGCAAAACACAGAGGGCTTGTCAGCAAAAGGGCCAGTAGGAAGAAGCGCATGGATGTACCTTATTGTTATCTGGACGACGGAGATGCACCCGTTCTTTCTTGTTGGTGTTGCGTAGTTTTTATAGTTGTACCAATCACCTACACAGAAACCATGCCAGCTTTGTAGGTCTATGATTTTTAGGGTATTTATGGATGAGGCTATTTCAGGTGAGCCGGTCAGTCACATGCAGTGTCTGGGAATCCGGACAATAACCCATGGGTTCGGCACTTATATGTCAGAAATGCCGGACAGTCACGTCCTGATTTACGGACGCAGGAGATGAATCATGGCAGTACCAAGAGGGGAAAACCTGCGCCATGCCGTGCCTCATGGCGCAGGGTTACGGGTGCGACTGGTGATACCCGTATTGTTCTACCTGGTTAAACGCAAAGGTATTGCTGCCTGAGAGTTCAGGGCATGTTCAATCCGGGAACACAACGGTTCGCCGGCCGGTCAGAAACACCCGCTTCTGAATGTGATAGCGAACGGCATTTGCCAACGTATGGCTTTCAATATCCTGGCCTTTTGCTATCAACTCTTCCGGATAGTGATTGTGATCCACCGCTTGAACGCCCTGCGCGATGATAGGGCCCTCATCCAGGTCGTTGTTCACGTAATGCGCCGTAGCCCCCACCAGCTTCACTCCCTTTTCCCAGGCCTGGTGGTAGGGTTTGGCCCCCTTGAATCCCGGCAACAGCGAATGGTGAATATTAATCGCCCAACCGTCGAGCCGGGCTGCCATGGTTGATGACAGAACCTGCATGTAGCGGGCCAGCACAACCAGTTCGCACCGGTATTCATTGATCAACTGCCACACCCTCTCTTCCTGCTCGGGCTTGGTCTCGGGAGTGATCGGCAGGTGATAGTAGGGGATGCCGTGCCATTGGGCCAATGGCTCCAGGTCCGGGTGATTGGATATAATCACCGGAATATCAATAGCAAGTTCGCCCGTACGATATCGGTAAAGCAGGTCGTTCAGGCAATGGTCGTATTTTGAGACCATAATGGCGACGCGGGTGCGGTGATTCGGCTCCGTCAACTGCCATTGCATGTCGAACCCTTCTGCGCGGGGTTCGAACAATTCACGGAATTTATCCAGCGAGGCTTCGCCTCGTATTGGTCGAAACTCCACCCGAATGCTGAAGCTTTCGGTGGCCTTGTCGTCGAACGAATTCATCGCCATCACGTAGTTCTCGCTTTCGGCGAGGCTGCGAGTGACAGCGTCCACAGTGCCCAGGCGGCTCGGACATTGAGCCGTCAGAATCCAGAGCTTATCTTTGGCACCCATACCTTTTCCCCTCTTTTCAATCGGGGCGGCCGAGGCTCAGGCGGTATTCCTGGCCCGCGTCCACCAGCCAACGCCAGACGTAGTCCGCAAAACTGCGGCGCACTACCAGTTCCCAATCCTCATCACCGACGCGACGAATGGTAGCCTGGGATTTGGCCAGCACCGTCGTCACAATCTTCCCGACAGGGAAGTTGCGGTCGTGCACGTCGTATGGACAGCTTTTCATCAGTACCGTACGCGCTTGGGGGCCGGACAACCTCAACAGCGTCTGACCACCGCTGAGGTTGATTACCGCATAGTGGCCGTCAAGATGCTCACGCAGTGCCGTTTCCATGGTGAAAGCCTGATCGCCAGGGCCGGTCAGCAGCCATTCGTCGGGTGCGACCCAGCCCAGCGACCACTCTCCGGATTGGTGACATTGCAACTGTTTTGGCAGCGCCAGACCGGTAGCGGCTTCCACGCCCCGAACAAAGCCGGGGTTGCCGGCATCGCCCCGTAAAGCCAGGTGGGTTTTAAGGGCGTCCTCCCACAAGTGGACGCCCGGGTTCTCCTGGGTCGTTCTGGACAACGACTCCGTTTGATGCGACAGCGGGCTGCGTGCAGGAACATCTGTCTTTGGCAACTGTTCCATGATGGCTACCCCGGTTGGCTCAGTAACCGCCTTGTTGACTGCTTCAGACATTTTGACGTTCCCCTTTTGGATCCAGAAAGATAGTGCTGCAGATTTCTGCTTCGACAACCCGACCATCTACAAGCGGGTAGTAGACGGTATCCCCCATGCGTTTATGGCCGCCTTTGATCACACCCAATGCAATGGAGTGACCCAGGAAGGCGCTGTAGTAGCTGGAGGTGATGTGCCCCAACATTGGCACTGGCACCGGATGGTTGGGGTTGTCCACAGCCTGGGCACCTTCGGGCAGTACAATGCTCGGGTCTTTGGTCTTCAGGCCAACCAGCTGTTTACGGTTTTCCCGCACACAGTCTTCGCGTTTCATGCCGCGCTTGCCAATGAAACTGAACGGCTTGTCCTCTTTAACAGCCCAGCCCATACCGAGATCGTAAGGGTGAACGGAGCCGTCAGTGTCCTGTCCGGCGATGATGAAACCTTTCTCGGCACGAAGGATGTGCATCGTCTCTGTTCCGTACGGGGTCAGGTTGTACTTGGCGCCGTGCTCAAACAGCCTCTCCCAGACGTGCAGGCCGTAGTTCGCCTGTACGTTGATTTCATAGGAAAGTTCGCCGGTAAAGGAGATACGGAACACCCTGGCCGGCACGCCTGCCACGGTTCCCTGTCTCCAGTCCATGAACTTGAAGCTGTCCTTGTCCAGATCAATGTCGTCCGTCAGTTCGGCCAGCAGTTTGCGGGCGTTCGGCCCGGCAATGGTCATGGTGGCCCAATGGTCGGTTACCGTATTGAAGTAAACTTCGAGTTCCGGCCACTCGGTCTGGTGATAGAGCTCCAGCCATTCCAGTACCCCCGCGGCACCACCGGTGGTGGTGGTCATCACGAAGTGGTTCTCGCCCAGGCAGGAGGTGACACCATCGTCGAAGACCATGCCGTCCTCTTTACACATCAAGCCGTAGCGGCACTTGCCTATCGGCAGTTTGGCCCAGGCATTTGTGTAAATGCGACCGAGGAATTCCCGTGCGTCCTTACCCTGGATATCGATCTTACCGAGGGTGGAGGCGTCCAGGACGCCAACGCTCTCACGGGTGGCCAGGCATTCGCGGTCCAGCGCCTGCTGCATGGTTTCGCCGGGCTTGGGGAAGTACCAGGGACGCTTCCATTGGCCCACGTCCTCAAACTTTGCGCCGTGCTTGACGTGCCATTCGTGCATGGCGCTGTAGCGCATCGGGTCAAACAGGTCATTGCAATGGCGCCCGGCAATGGCGCCGAAGGTCACCGGCGTGTAGTTCGGCCGGAAGATGGTGGTACCGGTTTCAGGGATGCTCTGGTTCATCGACTTGGCAGCGACGGCCATGCCGTTGATGTTGCCGAGCTTGCCCTGGTCGGTGCCAAAGCCCATGGCTGTATAGCGTTTAATGTGTTCGATGGATTCGAAACCTTCCCGCGTCGCCAGTTCGATGGCGGCGGCGGTAACGTCGGTCTGGAAATCAACGAACTGCTTCGGTGCACGGCTGTTGCGCTTATGGTGAGGTACGCAGAACAGGGCCATGGCACGAGTTTCAGGGAGCGTCATCGCAGAAGGAACGATAGCGGGTTCCGCTGGATGACCGGCGTTGGTGGCCGCCTCGGCGCCAATGCGGGCGCCGTCGGCCAGGCAATCGTCAAGGGAAAATCGTCCATTCACGGACCCGGCAACGAGTTGTTTCTGGACCGTCTTACCGGGTACAAAGCCGATGACTTCATCATCCCATACCGGCCGGCTACCGGTGTGGCATGACAGGTGTACCGCGGGGCTCCAGCCACCGGAACTGGCCAGGGTATCGCACTGCAATACCTGGTTCTCTCCGGTTACTTTGTTGCCGTCGGCAGTCAAGCCGGCGACCACGGCACCTGAGACGCGCATAGTGCCTTTAGCCTCGATCACCGCCTTACCCTTCAGGATGTTGATACCACGCCGCACGGCTTCGTCCTGCCAGGCTCCGGCAGCGTGTGCCCGGGTATCAACAATGGCTACAACTTCCCGCCCCGCGTCCTGCCAGTCGAAGGCTGTACGGTAAGCGTTATCGTTCGTAGTCATTAGCACCAGTTTGTGGCCCGGCACTACGGCATAGCGGTTGATGTAGGTTGAAACCGCTGAGGCCAGCATGCAGCCCGGCAGATCGTTGTTGCCGTATACCAGTGGCCGCTCGTGGGCACCGGTGGCTAACACTACCCACTTGGCGCGCACCCGGTGCAGGCGCTGGCGTGACATATTTGCCGGAGCGCGGTCGCTACGATGATCTGTACGCCGTTCGTGAATGGTCAGGAAGTTGTGGTCGTGGTAGCCATTAACGGTGGAGCGGGGTAGCAGCAACACGTTGTCGTACCTGGCCAGTTCCTCCAGGGTGGCCTTCACCCATTCAGAAGCGGGCTTGTCATCCAGCTTGTCGTTGCTATTGAGCAACGAGCCGCCCATCTCTGCCTGTTCGTCGGCGAGAATGACCCGTGCTCCGGCACGTGCGGCCGACAGGGCGGCTGCAAGTCCGGTAGGTCCGGCCCCAACGATGAGCACGTCGGTGTGCTGGTTCAGGTGATCGTAGGTGTCGACGTCCGGTTCGCGTGGCGAACGGCCCAGACCGGCGGCCTTGCGAATGTATTTTTCATAGGTTTCCCAGGCAGCCTGGGGAAACATGAACGTCTTGTAGTAGAAGCCCGGAGGCAGCATGCGTCCGAGAAGGGAGCCGAAAACTCCCATGAAGTCGAAGTTCAGGCTCGGCCAGCCGCTGGTGGGCTGGCTGACAAGGCCATCAAACAGCTCCTGCTGGGTGGCACGGACGTTCGGTACCTGAGTCGCTTCGGTCGCGCCGAGCTGGAATACTGCGTTCGGCTCCTCGGCATTGGCGGCGACAATGCCCCGGGGGCGGCTGTATTTGAAACTGCGGCCGATCACATCGACGCCATTGGCGAGCAATGCCGAGGCCAGGGTATCACCGGCGAACCCCTTATAGCTCTGGCCATTGAATTGAAAGGTCAGAAGCTTGCTGCGGTCGATCCGCCCGCCGTTGTCGAGACGGTTGAGTTGAGTCATGTCGGCGCCTCTCAGGACTGCTGTTTATCGGTAAGTTGGGTGATGCGCGGTGCGGTCCCCATCCGGTAGGTTTCCAGGATTTCATAGCTCTGGGTGTCGCGTGTGACGTTGAAGAATTTGCGACAGCCGATGGCATGAACCCAGATTTCATGATGGATTCCGCGGGGGTTAGTGCGAAAATAGATGAAGTCTCCCCATTCCTCGTCGGTGCACGCATCCGGGTCCTCCGGGCGAGACAGATGGGCCTGGCCCTTGGGGTGGAACTCTTCTTCTTCACGATGTTCGCCACAGTAGGGGCAAAAAATATAAAACATGGGCTTGTCCTCTATCAGTGGGCCACACCGGCGGCGCCGTGTTCATCGATCAGCGCGCCGTTATGGAAACGGAACATTGAAAATGGCTTGGCCAGCTCATTCGGTTGGCCTGTGGCCAGGGTGGATGCAAAGACATGACCCGATCCCGGGGTGGCCTTGAAGCCACCGGTGCCCCATCCGCAGTTAAAGAACAGGTTCTCCACGGGGGTGTCGGAGATGATCGGACAGGCATCCGGGCAGGTATCGACGATGCCTCCCCACTGACGGTTCATCCGTACCCGACTGAAGATCGGGAACATTTCGACGATGGCCTGGAGGGTATGCTCCACGGTTGGGTAGGACCCGCGCTGACCATAGCCGTTGTAGCCGTCAATGCCGGCACCGATGACCAGGTCGCCCTTGTCGGACTGGGAGATGTAACCGTGCACGTGGTTGGACATCACCACGGTATCCAGGATCGGCCGGATCGGTTCAGACACCAGGGCCTGCAACGGATGGGACTCGATGGGTAGCTGAAAGCCCGCCATCTTTGCCATTACACCGGAGTTACCCGCCACGACACAGCCGATGCGGTCACCGTAAATAGCGCCGTGCTGCTTGGTCTCCACGCCAATGGCGGCTCCGTCTTCTGTCAGGATGTCAGTGACTTCGCACTGCTGGAGCAGGTCCACGCCCATGGCGTCGGCGGCGCGGGCATAGCCCCAGGCGACGGCGTCGTGCCGTGCCACGCCAGCGCGGGGCTGCCAGGAAGCGCCCAGCACCGGATAGCGACGATTCGCGGAGCAGTCCATGATGGGAACGATCTCCTGGACACCCTTGGCATCCAGTACCTCACCGTCGATGCCGTTGAGGCGGTTGGCGTTCACCCGGCGCTGGATGTCGCGCATGTCCTGCAGGGTATGCCCCAGATTCAATACGCCGCGCTGGGAGAACATCAGGTTGTAGTTAAGATCCTGCGCCAACCCTTCCCAGAGTTTCATGGCATGCTCATAGAGCATGGCAGCTTCGTCCCACAGGTAGTTGGAGCGAACGATGGTGGTGTTACGCGCTGTGTTGCCTCCGCCGAGATAGCCTTTCTCGACAACCGCCACGTTGGTTATGTTATGGACTTTGGCAAGGTAGTAAGCCGTTGCAAGACCATGGCCGCCGCCCCCAACAATGATGACGTCGTACTTCTTCTTCGGCTTGGGGTTACGCCAGACCCGCTGCCAGTTTTCGTGATAGGTCATGGCGTGTTTTAGCAGTCCGAATCCGGAATATTTCTGCATTGTTAGGTCCTCTTCGGTGGCAACCGTCTCTTATAAGGGTAAGCTGCTGGTGTCGCCGTCGGAATCAACTCCCGATTTCAGGGCGTGCCCGGCAGTTGATGCGGGACTGATTGATTGATGGTATGCGCACCACCGCCCCATCACCTGCTTGCTCACGACATCGGAATGAGGATTTGCGACAGGTGATGGGGCGGCAGTGGAGGCCGGCGTATTCAGCATTCGATCACGTTGACCGCCAAGCCACCCCGCGATGTTTCTTTGTATTTATCAAGCATATCCCGCCCGGTATCCCGCATGGTGCGGATCACCTTGTCCAGGGAGACGAAGTGCGAACCATCGCCGCGCAGCGCCATGATGGCGGCGTTGATCGCCTTGATCGCCCCGACGGCATTGCGCTCGATGCAGGGCACCTGCACCAGCCCGCCGATCGGGTCGCACGTTAGCCCGAGGTGATGCTCCATGCCAATCTCCGCAGCATTCTCCACCTGTTCCGGTGTGCCGCCGGTCACGGCGGCCAGGCCTGCTGCTGCCATCGCACAGGCTGAGCCGACTTCCCCCTGGCAGCCTACTTCGGCGCCGGAAATCGAGGCATTTTCCTTGAACAGGATGCCGACGGCCGCTGCCGTTAGCAGGAAGTTGATGATGCCGTCTTCATTGGCGTTGGGGCACCAGTTCCAATAGTAGTGCAGGACAGCCGGAATGATACCGGCGGCGCCGTTGGTGGGGGCGGTCACCATGCGACCGCCCGCGGCGTTTTCCTCGTTCACCGCCAGTGCGTAGAGATTGACCCAGTCCATGGCGCTCAGCGATGGCGAGATCAGGTCAAAGCGGTCTTTCTCCATCAAGGCTGCGTGGAGCTTGCTCGCCCGTCGTTTTATCTTGAGCCCGCCCGGCAGGATGCCTTCATTGGCGATACCGTTCTGTACGCACTCCTGCATTACTTCCCAGATGTGAAGGATCCCTTCGCGAACCTCGGCCTCGCTGCGCCAGACCTGCTCGTTGGCCATCATCAGGCCTGCGATGCTCACGTCGTGTTCCTTGCATAGCCGGAGCAGGTCGGCGCCACTCTTGAAGGGGTAGGGCAGGCGCGTCTTGTCTTCCACAATTCGGTCTGCGCCAGCGGCCTTCTCATCAACCACGAAACCGCCGCCCACGGAATAGTAGGTGCGTTGGCGCACCACCTCGCCGCTGGCATCGAAGGCAGTAAACATCATGCCGTTCGGATGGTAGGGCAGGGACTCCTTGCGGTGGTAGGTCAGGTCGGTCGCCTCGTTGAACGCGATGGGATGCTCCCCTTTCAGGCGCAGCTCACCTTGAGCGTTGATTTCCTCCGTCCTGGGCCGCAGGATAGTGGGGTCGATGGTGTCCGGACGCTCACCTTCAAGCCCGAGTAGCACCGCAGGCCCGGTACCATGCCCTTTACCGGTCGCCCCCAGTGAGCCGTACAGCTGAATATCAACGCGGGCGACGTCGGTCAGCCGCCCGGATTTCTTCAGGCCACCGACGAATCGACGGGCCGCCTGCATCGGACCCACAGTATGGGAACTGGATGGGCCGATGCCGATTTTCAACATATCAAACAGACTGATGGCCACGGTAACTCTCTCTTAATATCCAAATTGATTTTCTGGTCGGGACCGGGGGCGGTGCTGGGCGCACCTCACCCGTAAACCGGGAAATCCCGACACAACTGACTGACTTTCTCCCGAACCTCACTGATGGCGGAGTCGACCCCGCCGTCCTGCAAGGCGTCCAGAATATCGGCAATCCACCCGGCCAGCTCGCGGGACTCGGATTCTTTCAGGCCGCGGGTAGTGATCACCGGTGAACCGATGCGCAGTCCGGAAGTAACAAACGGCGATTGCGGGTCGTTCGGTACGGCGTTTTTGTTAACGGTGATGTGTGCGTCACCCAAAGCGGCGTCCGCTTCTTTACCGGTCAGCCCCTGCTTGACCAGGCTGAGCAGGAACAGGTGGTTATCGGTACCGCCGGACACAATGTCGTAGCCCCGTTCGACCAACACTTCTGCCATCACCTGGGCATTCCGGACAACCTGTTGCTGATAGCTCTGGAACTCAGGCTCCGCAGCTTCCTTGAACGCCACTGCCTTGGCCGCAATAACGTGCATCAGCGGGCCGCCCTGGCCAGCCGGGAAAACCGCGGAATTGAATTTCTTTTCCAGGTCCGGCTGGCCCTTGGACAGGATAAGGCCGCCACGTGGTCCACGCAGGGTTTTGTGAGTGGTGGTGGTCACGACATGAGCGTGGGGCAGGGGGTTGGGGTAAACGCCAGCGGCTACCAGGCCGGCAACATGCGCCATATCCACCATCAGGTAGGCACCGACCTCGTCGGCGATCTTGCGGAATCGCGCCCAATCAACGATACGGGAATAGGCGGAGAAGCCAGCGACGATCATGCCCGGCTTGTGCTCTTTTGCCAGTGCTTCGACCTGCTCGTAGTCGATCTCGCCCGTGGCTTCGTTCAGGCCATATTGTACGGCGTTGTAAATCTTGCCTGAGAAGCTGACGTGGGCACCGTGGGTCAGGTGGCCGCCGTGGGCAAGACTCATGCCCAGTACGGTATCCCCGGGATTCAGCAGCGCCATGTAAACCGCCGCGTTGGCCTGGGAGCCGGAATGCGGCTGTACGTTTGCATAGTCGGCACCGAACAGGGCCTTGGCGCGGTCGATTGCCAGTTGCTCCACCCGGTCGACATGCTCGCAGCCGCCGTAGTAGCGCTTGGCCGGATACCCTTCAGCGTACTTGTTGGTCAGGCAGGAGCCCTGGGCTTCCATAACCTGTGGGCTGGTGTAGTTCTCGGAGGCAATCAACTCCAGGTGGTCTTCCTGGCGTACTACCTCGTCCTGCATGGCGGACCAGAGTGTTTCGTCGTAAGAGGCAAGTGTTTTGTTTTTGCTGAACATGGCAGATATTCCCGAATAGTGAAAAAAGCCTGATGAGCCAGGCATCGGTTATTGAAAGGGACAGAATCGATAGTAGGCCCGTTGGCGATTGGTGATCTGCTCGGGCACGACATAGGATCGAAGATTTGCGACAGGGGGTGCCTGGAATCCGCAGGGCAGGAGGCGCCGCTGACCTCCACGCCCTGCGGCTTTCCGTGCTTAGAGCTTGTCCTGGGTCATATTTTTCAGGATGGTATCGCCGTACCAGTCCAGGAAGTTGATAACACCGAATTCATAGGTTTCGGAGTAGGGGCCGGGTTGGTAGGCCAGGGAGTTGATGCCTCTCTGGTTCTGCTCGGCCAGCTCCCGGTCCTGTTTGTTGGTCTGGTCCCAGACATGACGTAGGCGCTCCACGTTGTAGTCCACACCTTCCACCGCATCCTTATGCACCAGCCACTTGGTGGTTACCAGAGTTTTCTGGGCTGAGATTGGCAGTACCTGGAACACGATCGCGTGATCGCTCTGCATGTGGTTCCAGGAATTCGGCAGGTGCAGAATCCGCATTGAGCCCAGCTCACGGTTCTGGATGCGGCCCATGGTCTTGTTGCATCCCGGCTTGCCGTCCATCGTCATAGCCTGGGTGCCTTCCTTTAGCGGCATTCGGACGATCCGGTTCTGCAGGCCAAATTCCATATGCTTGTGCGGGATGCCCTCGCGATCCCATTCATCGGCCTGGCGTTGGCAATGGGCCTTGAATTCCGGTGTTGCGCGCGGGTCGGTGGTGTCATCCCACTCCAGGAGGGTGCGCAGCAGTTCCGGATGGGAGCCGCTGCAGTGGTAGCACTCGCGGTTGTTCTCGATCACCAGTTTCCAGTTCGCGTTCTCCTCCAGGGTGGACTCCGCCGCCACCTTGGTGTTTTCCATATCATAGGGTTCCATATAGGATGCCAAAGCCTCCAGGTACGGATCGATCTCCGGCGCGTCTCCCTCGGCCAGGCACACATAGATAAAGCCACCGGCGGTTTTGCAATGTGCAGGCTTCAGGCCATAGGCGCTTTTATCGAATAACTCGCCCATATCGGACCCGGCGAAAATGAGATTGCCTTTCAGGTCATAGGTCCACTGGTGGTAAGGGCAGGACAGGGTGGCCACCTTGCCTTTCTTGCCTGTGCAAATTCGCGACCCACGGTGCCGGCAAACATTATGGAATGCCCGCACTTCACCATCCCGGTCGCGCACCACGAGCACCGGGTTCTGACCCACCTCCACCGTTATGTAGGCTCCAGGGGTAGGTACTTCGCAGGTCATGCCCACAAAGAGCCACTCCTTCATGAAAACCTCCTCCATATCCACTCGGAACAGGAAGGGGTCGTTGTACAGCGGCTGCGGCAACGACAGGCTGTGGGAACGCTCCCTCAGTATCCGGCTCATATCCTGCCGTGCGTCTTCCAGATGAAGGTACGTGAGGTTAAGTAGATCGAATTCATTCATTGAAGCGTTTCCTATCAGGGCGAACGTGACTCTGGCAGGCAATGGATGCCTTTGCTTTTATGCTCCCATTTTCGGGAACGGCGACACCAGCCATTTGTCCATTCGCGACATTCGCGGATATCTTTTCGACTCCGCCAGAGCCGATGTCGCCGCAGGGGGAGGCGATTGGAGAAGTTGATCAAGTCTTTGTCGCAAATGGTTAACCAGCCCCTCTCGCTTTTCACGAGAATGGCGGAGTGAATGAACCACTGCGGTAAACCGCTCTTGACGGAGAAGAAAAGCATGATCAGCGTCACTGAAGCCAACGAATCCTCGGCCCCCTTCAACCTCCTCAATACCCGGGTATGGGCCAATGGTCGCCATCTGGTCCGTTGCGTTCGGGTGATCCAGGAGACCTGGGACGTCAAGACCTTCTGTTTCAATGCCGAGCAGTCGATTATGTTCTTTTTCAAGCCCGGGCAGTTTGTCACTCTTGAGCTTGAGATCGATGGAGAGCAGATCATGCGTTCCTACACCATATCGAGCTCTCCCTCAGTGCCTTACAGCTTCTCCATCACCGTAAAGCGGGTTCCGGGCGGCCGGGTGTCGAACTGGCTTCACGACAACCTCAAGGAGTACGATGAACTTGCCGTGCATGGTCCGGTCGGCCAATTCAACTGCATTGATAACTCCGCGGAAAAAGTCCTGCTGCTGTCCGGTGGCGTTGGAATCACTCCGCTGATGTCCATGGCTCGCTGGTTTTTCGATACCAACGCCGATGTTGACATGACGTTTGTACACAGTGCCCGCACCCCCAATGACATCATTTTTCAGCGTGAGCTTGAGCATATGTGCTCCCGTGTCTCCAACTTCAGCCTCTCTGTGATCTGCGAGCGCATGGAGATTGGTCAGGCCTGGAATGGCTACCGGGGCTATCTGGACAAGCCCAAACTGGAATTGGTGGCGCCGGACTTTCTGAGCCGGCGCATTTTCTGCTGTGGCCCCACACCTTACATGCGGGCGATAAAGAAGCTGTTGATCGAAAGCGGCTTCAATATGGACTATTACCATGAAGAGTCCTTCGGTGCCACACCGGACGACGTCGCCCATGACGCCCTGGAGCAAGCGGAAATCGCTGTCAAAGAGGCTGAAGAGCTAAAAGATAGCGATATGTTCACGGTGGACTTCACCGCATCCGGCATGAGTGTTCAGGTGCCGCAGGGAGAAACTGTCCACGCGGCCGCCGGCCGCCTGGGCCTGAACATTCCCAAGGCCTGTGGTGTCGGTATCTGTGGTACCTGCAAGGTGCTGAAGAAGTCCGGTAATGTGGATGTCCAGCACAATGGCGGTATTACCGAGGAAGACCTGGCCGACGGCTACATCCTGTCCTGCTGCAGCATTCCTACTTCGGATCTCTCCATTGAGATGTAATGCGTCGCCATTATAGACCTTAGTGGAAGGTTGCAACCTCTATGTCGTTCGCAGGCAGCCGCGATGCCTGCGATGTCGCTATTGGACAACTTTGACCTCAGGGCCGGACGTAACATGATGGTTCCAGTGCCGGAGCTGAGGGTGTCATAAGCGTAAATTGCGCTGCTGATAATCGGCGGCCGGAACAACCTGGGCTGGGGCAGGATTTACAAAGTGTGCGACCTCTACACGTGGCGTTCGCTTTGTTAATGCTGTATAACAATAAAAGTAGTCGCATCCGTAAAGGGGCGATTCGGCCTTGCAGGTAAGTCCATGAGAGAGAACGACATTTCCCAATCCAGCGCTGGCAATCCACAACCCTATCGGGTCGGGTTCCTGTTAATCAATAATTTCACGCTGGTGGCGTTGGCATCGGCCATTGAGCCATTGCGGATGGCCAATCAGCTGACCGGCAGTGAGCTCTACACCTGGCAACTGCTTTCCCGTGATGGCGAAATCGTCAAGGCGAGTGACGGTATCTCGATTTCTCCGGACGGCTCCATTTCCGACAACAAAGTCTTTGATATTGTTATCGTTGTTGGCGGGGTCGATATCACCCGCAGTTACACCTCAAAAGAAGTGAGTTGGCTGCAGTCCCAGGCGCACAGAAAAGTACTGCTGGGTGCAGTCTGTACCGGCGCCTACGTATTGGCGAGCGGCGGACTGCTTGACGGCTACAGTTGTAGTGTCCACTGGGAGTGCCTTGCCGCCATGCAGGAGCGTTTTCCGCGGGTGAACTGTTCCAACCACTTCTACACCCTGGAACGGGACCGGATGACATGCACTGGCGGCAGCGTGCCAATGGATATGATGCTGAGCATGATTACGCGTCAGCATGGCAAGGCGCTGGCCAGTGCGATTTGCGACATGTTCCTGTGTGATCGGGTGCGCGCGGACAACGAGCAGCAGCGTACCCCCCTGCGGCGTTTGTTGACCACCGCCCAGCCGAAACTGGCGGAAGTCACCGAGCTGATGGAAGCCAATATTGAAGAGCCGATCGAGCTGGAGGAGCTGGCCAGTTACGTGGGCATTTCCCGCAGGCAACTGGAACGGCTGTTCCTCAAGCACCTCAACTGCACCCCTTCACGTTACTACCTCAAGCTGAGGCTGGACCGCGCGCGGCAGTTGCTCAAGCAGACCAACTGCTCCATCATCGAGGTAGCCTCCATCTGCGGTTTCGTATCGGCACCGCACTTCAGCCGTTGCTACCGCAAATACATTGGCATCTCGCCGAAGGAGGAACGTGCTGCCCTGTGGTCCGTGAAACAACCCGAAGTGCTGGGTGACAACCCGGTTGCGGCCCTTCCGACGTCCTCTTACACCGCCTTGCGTGTTGCCCAGGCCGAGCCTACCTACGGCGCTGTCAACATTATGTTTGTCCCATTGCAGGCGGGCCCGGACAAGGTGGCTGCTTCGGGTTAACAAAAAAAGGATCAAAGAAAGGCTTCGGAGGCTGCATGGAAAGCGGCTTCCGAAGCCTTTTTTTATTGCGCTCCGGGTTCTGCGCCGCCCTCCAGCCCTCTGCCGATTTTGGGTCACCCCCTGTCGCATCCAGTGAACTTGGCTTATGACGCCGTGGATACACTGCCAGCACTACATCCGAGATGGTTGTCATGAAACCCCAGGGGGTGCCCATATGAATGCTACCGAATTACACCAGCAGTCCATCATCATCGATGGCCTTATCATCGCCAAATGGAACCGTGAACTGTTCGAGGACATGCGCAAAGGTGGCCTTTCCGCCGCCAACTGCACTGTCTCTGTCTGGGATGATTTCCAAAGCACCGTCGACAATATCGTCGCGATGAACCAGTTGATCGAGGAAAACTCCGATCTGGTTATGAAAGTGCACACCACCGACGACATCCGCAAGGCCAAGGAGGCGGGTAAAACCGGCATCCTGATGGGCTTCCAGAACGCCCATGCCT
>CAZFPG010000003.1:0-33336 GCA_964521055.1 uncultured Marinobacter sp. | reverse complement strand
GTTTACTTCGTCAAGGACATCGAGCGGTCAGTGCCCCAGGGGCGGACCGGCGGCAGCCTGTATCGCATGCGTCTTTACGACGTGGTGACTGGCTACAAGATCGACCAGACTTTCAAAGATTCCGACATGCTGAATCTGGCGGACCTGGTCCGCCGGCCGGCCGCCTTCTCCTATTCCGATGGCGCCGAGTACGTCTTCATGGACACCGAGGACTACATGCAGTACAGCCTGAATGGTGAGGCCATTGCCGAGGAGTTGCTGTTCATCAATGAGGAGACCCAGGGGTTGATGGTTATTCTTGTAAGCGAAGCGCCTGTCGCGCTGGACTTGCCCCCTACGGTGGACCTTGTTATCGAAGAAACCGATCCCTCCGTCAAAGGCGGATCTGCAACGGCAAGGACCAAACCTGCGAGGCTCACCACGGGTCTGGTTATTCAGGTGCCGGAACATATTTCCACAGGCGACCGGATTAAAATCAATGTGGAAGAGCGCCGGTTTCTGGGCCGGGCCTAGTTTTGTGAATCGATACCGGTAATTGCGAGGAAAATGCTTTACATATGTAGCCTGCGAGGGCGTCTGTGCGTCCTGATCTGAGCCAAAGGAGTCGTTGTTGTGACCATGGAGCAGGGAACGGCGTTGTCTGGCGTAGAGCCAACAGGTTCCAGAGGTGTCGATAGGGCCCAGCTAAAGGCTCCGAGGGGGTGGATCTGGGATTTCCTGCTCCACTTCTCCACGTTCGGACTATATACCTGCTTCTGGATGGTTGCTCGTCTTCGTGAATTTCGCTACCTGGGTCAAGGCAAGGTCAGGCCGTGGTTGTGGTTCTTCGTGCCAATTTTGGTGTTCGCACAGCTGTTTGCGCTTCCGCGACTGGTACGCTATCTCGGGAGGCTTGAGGCTTCCTATGGGGTCAATCCATGGAGGGCAGGCAGGTATCTCTGGATACTTGCGGTGGTGGCTGTCACGATTTTCTTCAATGTTCAACAATCGGTGGCAGTGCCTGCTTGGGCAACGTTTCCCGCACTGATTGTGTGGGCCTTCCTTTTCACTTTTTTCGAATCCAGACTTAATGCAGTGAAACGCCGGATGACTCCCACCTACCTCCGCAAGCAGAAACGTGGATATTCGCTATTGGAATGGTTCATTGTGATTCCAATGCTCCCTGCCTCGTTTGGACTCATTGGATACACCAGTTTCGGGTCCCTTGGCCTGTACGATCAAGCATCCCTGACTCGCGGGCAGGTCTATGAAGACCCGGAAGGCCGCTTTCAGTTTCCGATTACCACAAATGGCTGGACGCAAGTGAAAGCGGGAACATTTGCTGACAGTGAGAGTGAGCTGGAGCTACGGGGACCGGTTGATAATCTGTTCGCCATTGTTTTCCACTACGACAACCTGAGCCTAGACGAACTGGCTTTCGACCGCAGGGCGACATTTTACCAAGGCATCAGCCTGGCAGACTGTACCGAGTCACGGCGTTTTGCAAAGGGGGATCTGACCGTAGTTGCCAATATTGTGTGTGAGGGACGACAAATGGGGGACCCTGCACTGTGGGCTAGCAGTATTATAGAAACGGACACTGGGTTGTACGAGTTGGTCACGCAAATGAGCGTACCCAGGCTCACTTTCCGAAGGCTTGAGGCCAACGTGCTGAAGATGACGGGAGGCTTCGAACCTCGATGAAATGGGCTTTGTGTTTTCCCGTACTGTTGGGGTTTGCGATCGGCGTTCAGGCGCAGCCAGAGGTTGAGTGGGGCGAGGGGGATAGCTCTGCCCTACTGGAGTACGTGTCGGAAATACAGGGGCAGGACGATCCCCCCGACGAACTCACCCGCATGCTGTCTGATACTCGCATCACTGTCGATAATGATGTGATACGTCGCCGGGTTAGGGAGGTATGGTACTACCCTTCATCCTCGGATGTGCAAAACAACGGTATGGACCGGATTTATTTTGATGAGGAGACGGATTCTCTGACAATCAATGTAGCGGCCTCTGTGGACAATGATGGTGTTGTCCACAACTTCGAAAGAGACACCCTGAAAATCACTGATCTTCACCGGGATGATACGTTTACCGATGCGCGCCAGGCGGTGATTGCTTTGCCCGGCCTTAGTGCCGGAAGCCTTAGTCTGATCGAGTACGAAGTGGTAACTGATCGCGCCGCCAGAGAAATGGATTGGGCTGAGGTTATTTATGCCCAGTCGGGCTCACCTGTCCAGCAGTTCCGATTAAAGGTGGAATGGCCTAAAAATCAGAGTATCCGGTGGTCGTCCTCTGTGTCAGACATCGAATGTTCTGAAGGTGCCAACGATCTCGCCTGCGAAGGTACCAACCTTCCTGGCGTCCGGTATGAGAGGGGAATGAACTGGGCTGATGAAGTGGGTCAGGTTGCAGTGGGTGAGGCAGGAAGCTGGGATGACGTGATTGAGCGCTCCCTCTCTGCATTCGGCCACGCTCTGAACGATACCCGCGGTAGCGATGCGTTGCTGGACAGACTTGGTGTGGCCGGGTTGTCGCGCGAAGAGCAGATTGCAGGGATCCATGAGTTTGTCGTCAAGGATATCCGCTATGTTTCCATGTCTGAGCATGGTAACGCTATCACCCCTCATTCCGTCGCGTCAGTGCTTACCTCACGCTATGGGGACTGTAAGGATAAGTCAGCCGTCCTGTTGCATTTGCTCAAGGCTGTGGGCGTCGAGCCATATCCCGTGTTGGTAGCGACTGACCGGAATAAACTGGACAACGTCCAGATTCCGACCATGAGCTATTTTAATCATATGGTGGTGTGCTTCGAAATTGAAGGTGAGCAGCAGTGTCTGGATGCGACTGACGCCTATACCGACTGGCAGCACACTCCCGCATGGATTCAAGGCAAGGTGGCGCTGGAACTGAAACCCGGCGAGGAGCCAGTGCTACTTGAAGCAAACCGCTACCGGTGGCGTATGGACGTTGAGCACGAAACCACCTTTACGGAAAGTGGCGGTGTAGTGGAGCAACAGCAGCGGAGATACATCGGGGAGTATGCCGGATCCCTGAGGGCTGCACTTGCAACCATGACCAGAGAAGAGCGCACTTCCTGGGCGAGGAAGGAGTACCAGCAAGCAGTTTCGGAACAGGTGTCTCCAGAGTTCTCCATGGATGACGTCGATAGTCTGGTGCCTGAATACGTGATTCATTCGAGAGCTGACTATGACCCGTTTCTCGAAACCGGGTCAGCACTTTCCTATCAGGATACGACCCCTTGGTTGCTCCAGGAAATTGCCAGTCTTTACCTCCTGAATGAGCATTATGACGATTACTTTCCTGGCTTGCAGATGTCGGTTCGCAGCCAGTTTGATGTTGATGGTCAATGGCTACTGACGACCCTGAGCCCCGAGTTGGATTTCGTGCATGAATTTGGCTCCATGAAACGAACGGTGACGCGTGTGGGTGAGGAGCAACTTCTTGTCGAGACCGAGCTGGAGATTCCCAGGCGTGAAGTCAAAAACGAGGATATCGCATCATTCAACCGTTTCCTGGATATCCTCAGTAGAGAAAGTACGATCTACTTTGCCGGTGAAACCCGTCACTGAGAAAGGTCCTTAATTGAAAGTATTCAGAAACTGCCGGTGCTGTCGCAGTGCGCTGTCGATACCGGCAGCTCTGAGCGTTACAGTCTGCCCCGGCAGGCATTGGGCCAGGAGGCTGGCGGCCAATGGTGTGAGATTGCCCAGCCGCGGGTAGCCACCGATGGTCTGCCGGTCGTTCAACAGGGCGATCGGTTGGCCGTCCGGCGGCACCTGAATTGCCCCCAGTGAAATCCCTTCCGAGACCAGCGAGGCAATATTGCACCGGAGTATGGGGCCGGTAAGGCGAACACCCATACGGTCCGCGCGCTGGTCTACCTGCCATCGGGCATTGAACGCATCAAACAGGCTCTTACCGGCGAATGCCGCTATCTGGGCGCCCGGCAGCAGATCCAGCGTGGGTGTCTGGCGATAGTCCCGCTGTTCCGAGTCCGGCGCAACTCGATCAGTCGGGGCGGCTTCGCTCGGGTTAATGGTCAGGCTATCGCCCTTCTTCAGGCTGGTCCCCTGACCGTCAAACCCACCAAGCTGCTCCCGCACCACGCAGGCGGCGCTTCCCAGTACGGTTTCGCCACGGAACCCGCCTGAAACCGATAGATAGGTCCGCAAGCCGTTGACCGGTGTGTCGAAAGTCAGCGTATCGCCGGCGCGGATGGCCAGTGTTCGCCACATGGCCGCCGGTTGCTGGTTGTGCCTGATGCCAAGGTCGGCGCCCGCCAGCGCAATGGTCAGATCCCGCTCTGTCACCAGTTCCAGCCCGCCGAAGGTAATTTCCAGCGCTGCTGCACCCCAGGCATTGCCTGCAAGGTGGTTGGCCCAGGCCCAGGCGTGCAGGTCAGCCGGCCCGCCCTGGGTAACACCCAGGTGCCTGACGCCGAAACGGCCCGCATCCTGCAACAGGGCCAGGGGGCCGGCACGGGACACGCGAAATCCGGTCAGGGCGCTCTCGCTCATTTCGCCGACTCCCCGTTATTCGGTGTGGCATCGCCACCCTGTGCCTCGAACTCTTCCTGATTCACCGCTACGAAGCGCACGCGGTCACCCACTCGCAGCAGGCTGAATCCCTCGCGGTTGCGATTAAACAGCCGGGTGGGCGTTCTGCCGATCAGGTTCCAGCCACCGGGCGTGACTACCGGATAAGCCGCCGTTTGCTGGCCGGCGATGGCCACGCTGCCGGCGGGCACTTTCTGGCGCGGGGTATCCAGGCGCGGGCAGTTCAGTGCCTCATCCAGCAGCCCCATAAAGGCAAACCCGGGTGCGAAACCAAGTGCAAACACACGATATTCCCGGCTGCTATGGGCTTCGATCACCGACTCAACGGAAAGATCTGACAGGTCAGCCACCCGCTGGAGGTCAGGGCCTACCTGCGGGTCGTACCAGGTGGACAGTTCGTGCAGTGTTCCGCTGGCGCCGGCTTCTGCAGGCCTGAGGCGGGCCAGTATGTCGGTCAGTTGTTGTCGGGTCTCGCAGGGAGTGATGCGAAGCGGATCAAAAACCACCAGCAGTGTGGTGTAAGAAGGCACCAGATCCACCAGGGTGTCGCCGAAGGCAGCTTCGCATTCCTCAGCAAGGGCCGTCAGCCACAACAGGTTGTTTTCCTCGATGCTGTCGAACAGCCTGACCATCCAGCCATCAAGGCCGGCCCGCTCCAGGCAGGGTAACCCTGTCGGCTTCATGCTCACCCGCCCAGCGTGTTGAGCATTTGGCGGATGGCGCGCACCGAAGCCACCGACTCCTCGTTGTCCCCATGCACACACAGTGTGTCAGCCTCCAGGGTCAGCTCGTTGCCGTCGCTGGCGGTCAGGGGTTGACCAGTGGCAATGCGCTGGGCCTGGTCGAGAATAACGTTCGGGTCGTGATGTACCGCGCCTGGTTGGGTTCTGGATACCAGCCGGCCGTCACCATCGTAGGCGCGGTCGGCAAAGGCCTCAAACCACAGTGTGAGGCCATGCTCACGGGCCAGTTCACGTATTGCGCTGGTGTCGCGGGTTGCCAGGGTCATCAGTGGCAGTTCGGGGTCATAGGCTTTGATTGCCCGGGCAACGGCACTGAAGATCCCGGGAGTGCGGGCCATATCGTTGTACAGTGCGCCGTGTGGTTTTACGTAGCGGATCCCGGTGCCTTCGGCACGGCACATGGCCGCCAGGGCACCCACCTGATAGAGCACCAGATTTTCGATTTCCGCCGGCGAACAGGCCATGGAGCGTCGGCCGAATCCAACCAGGTCCGGGTAGGCCGGATGGGCTCCGATGCCGACGGAATGTTCCGCCGCCATGCGAACCGTGCGCCGCATGACGTCCGGATCAGAGGCGTGAAAGCCGCAGGCGATGTTGGCCAGATCCACATGGGGCATCACCTGGTGATCCAGCCCCATCACCCACGGGCCAAAGCTTTCTCCCATGTCGGCGTTCAATAGTAAGGGTTTCATGATTACCTCTCTTTTTCCGCCTTCAAATCCCCGCATCCTTGACGTTTTCCATCACCACAAACGTGCTTGTCTGCAATACATGGGGGAGCGCGGATATTTGTTCCCCCAGCACCTGCCGGTATTCGGCCATGTTGCGAGTGCGCACCTTCAGCAGGTAGTCAAAATTGCCGGCGATCATGTGGCATTGTTCCACGGCGGAGATCTGCTTTACAGCGTTGTTGAAAGCAGCCAGGGCACCACTGCTGGTGTCATTGAGCGTTACCTGGGCGAAGGCGATATGGCTTTGCCCGAGCTTGGTCTGGTTGATCAGGGCGGTGTAGCCGGTGATGTAACCCTGATCCTCCAGGCGCCGCATGCGGACCTGGCAGGGGGTTTTCGACAGCCCGACCCGTGAGGCAAGCTCCGTGACGGTGATCCGTGCGTGCTTCTGCAGTTCACGGATGATGGAGTGATCGATTCTATCCAGTTCGACCATAAATCGTATTCCCGGCTTGATGAACGGCTATTTGTCGCCACGAATATAATCAAAATACCTGCAATTTAAAACTATACGGGCAAAGAGCCTTCCGTGAGTTGGCTATACTGGGGATGTTCAGCCATACATGCGCCCGTTGATAGCCCCGGAGATCCCGATGACCCAGGCCGATTCCCGACAAAAACAAACGCTGCTGGAACAGCTTTCCGATGCCCTTGAAGGGGAAGATTACGACCCGGACGACTCGCGAAACCTGCGGGAAGTTGTAGCCACGATGCTGGAGGAGTCCCGCTCGTGGGACGACGCATTGCTGCAACGCCTGATGGAGGTTCTGGGGAAGAAGCCCGGAAAACATTGCGCCGAAATCTTCAGTGGCGGTTTCCCCTCAAGCTATCGCTCGAAATTCTCCATTGAGGAGGCCGTTGAGGATATCCAGCAGATTCAGTCCATCGCCCTGACCTCGGACGTGCCCATGCGTTTTTACCAGCCAGCGGAGCAGGGAGAACAGGAGCTGAATTTCAAGCTTTACAGCCAGGGTAAGTCGGTGATCCTGTCGGACGTGATACCGATTCTTGAAAACCTTGGAATGCGGGTGCTGGGGGAGCATCCGTATCGTATCCGGCGTCGCGACGGAGAGCAGTTCGGAGTAAGCGACTTTACCGTGGAATTCCATTCCCGCTGCCGTGGGGCGGATATCGAAAAGGCCAAGCCTCTGCTCCAGGAGGGGTTTCGCGAAATCTGGAACGGCTTCGCGGAGAACGACAGCTTCAACCAGCTGATGATGGCGGCGAGCCTGGGCTGGCGCGAAGTCAGTATGCTGCGCGCCTATTCCCGCTACATCAAGCAACTGCGTTTCGGCTTCAGCCAGCCGTTTATTGCCGACACACTGGCCCGTCATCTGGATATAACATCGCTGCTGGTCGCTTTTTTCAATGCCAGGTTCAATCCCGATGCGGCAATGGCTGAAAACCGGGAAGCATCGGCAGCAAGGATTGAAAGCGATATTCTGGATGCCCTCGAGGCGGTGACAAGCCTCGATGATGACCGGATTCTCAGGCGCTTCTATGTGTTGGTCAAGGCGACCCTGAGGACCAATTATTTCCAGCGCCAGAGCACTGGCGAGTTCAAGGGCTACCTCTCCCTTAAATTCGATCCTTCCACTATTCCCGACATTCCCAGGCCCTGCCCGCGTTTCGAGGTGTTCGTGTGTTCACCCCGGGTAGAGGGGGTTCACCTCCGGGCAGGCCCGGTTGCCCGGGGCGGGTTGCGCTGGTCTGATCGCAGTGAGGATTATCGCACTGAAATTCTTGGCCTGGTTAAAGCGCAGCAGGTGAAGAACTCGGTGATTGTGCCGGTGGGCGCCAAGGGGGGCTTTATCGTCAAACAGCCTCCGGAAGGTGGTTCCCGGGAGGCGTTACGGGAAGAAGGTGTGGTCTGCTACCAGACCTTCATCCGTGGATTGCTGGACCTCACCGACAGCCTGGATGAGGGGGAAGTGGTGCCCCCGGCCGATGTGGTTCGCCATGATGGCGAGGACACCTACCTTGTTGTGGCGGCCGACAAAGGCACGGCAACCTTCTCGGATATTGCCAACCGGCTGGCCCATGATTATGGCTTTTGGCTGGGGGATGCGTTTGCTTCCGGCGGCAGTGAGGGTTATGACCACAAGAAGATGGGAATCACCGCCAGGGGTGCCTGGGAGTCGGTCAAGCGTCACTTCCTGGAGAAAAGGCTGGATACCGAGTCTGACGAATTTACCGTGGTTGGTATTGGAGACATGGGCGGAGATGTGTTTGGCAACGGCATGCTGTTGTCGGACCGTATTCGCCTGGTGGGCGCGTTCAATCACCTGCACATCTTTGTGGATCCCGAGCCCGATGCGGCCCGCTCATTTGCCGAACGTAAGCGTCTGTTCGAGCAGCCGGGGTCAAGCTGGGCAGACTATAACGAAAAGCTGATCAGTGAAGGCGGGGGTGTGTTTTCACGGTCTGCCAAGTGGATTCCGATATCGCCGCAAATGAAGGCCTGCCTGGGCATTAAGGCGGATCGCCTGGCGCCCAATGAACTGATCAGGGCACTTTTGATGGCGCCTGTGGACATGCTCTGGAATGGCGGCATCGGAACCTATGTGAAAGCGGCGGGTGAGTCCCACGAAGACGTGGGCGACAAGTCCAATGATGCGGTGAGGATCGACGGCCATCAGCTCCGGTGCCGGGTGCTGGGGGAAGGCGGTAACCTGGGCTTCACCCAGCTTGGCCGCATTGAATTTGCCCGTGCGGGCGGGGCGGCCAACACCGACTTTATCGATAACGCCGGCGGTGTGGACTGCTCGGACCACGAAGTGAATATCAAGATCCTGCTCAATGAGCAGGTGCGGCGCGGGCAGGTGACAATCGAGCAGCGTAACCACATGCTCAGGGCAATGACCGCCGAGGTGGCCGAACTGGTATTGCGCAATAACTATCGCCAAGCCATGGCGTTAAGCCTTGCCCAAAGCGGTGCGGTTGCCACCATGGATGAGTACGAACGCCTGATGCGGCGCCTTGAGGCAGAGGGCAAACTGGACCGGGCCCTGGAGTTTCTGCCCGACGATGACGAGCTCATGGAGCGCCGGGAAGGTTCCCATGGTTTCACCCGCCCGGAGCTTTCGGTGCTGATTTCCTACGCCAAGATCGAACTCAAACAGGCGTTGCTGAGCACGCCAATTGTCCACGATGACCGCTTTGCCCAGGCGCTGTATTCGGCGTTTCCGGCTTCGCTACTGGAGCACTTCCCCGAGGCGATTGACGGGCACCCCCTGCGTGCGGAGATCTCAGCCACCCAGATCGCCAATGACATGGTTAATCGCATGGGGATCAGTTGGGCGGACAAACTCCGTAACGCCACAGGCGCGGCCCCTGGGCGGATTGCCTCGGCTTACCTGATCTCCCTCCAGATCCATGACGTAGAGACCCAGTGGAAGGCCATAGAAAGGCTGGACGGAAAGATCGGCCCGGAGGTGCAGGCCGAGTTGTTCGGCGACGTGATCCGCCTGGTTACCCGCAGCACCAGTTGGCTGTTGCACAACCGCCGCGGGGATCTTGATCCTCAGTCCTGTGTTGCGCACTACCAGGGCCCGTTGGCCGAAGTGCTGGCCTCCACGGAAAGTCTGGAAGCGGTGATCCCTGCAAGTCGCTGGCAGGAACGCTATGATAAATATTGCAGGCAGACAGTCCCGGAGGGGCTGGCGGCTTACGCCGCATCGGCAGAAAGCCGTTACTGGCTGATGGACATTATCGAGATTGGCCGTCAACGGGGGCGGGACCTGAAATCGGTCGCCTGGGTGTATTTCAGTCTGGGGGAGGGGCTCAACCTGACCTGGCTGGATCGGCAGATGCTTGGTTTCAGGGCCCGCGGCCACTGGCAGGTACTGGCAATGCTCCACTATCGGGACGAGTTGGACCATCAGTTGCGAAACCTGACGTCGAGCGTGCTTTCCTCAGCCAACGCCGGGGAGAAGGCCGAGGCGTCGCCGGAGCAAATGCTTGAAGCCTGGCGCGACGACAAACAGGTGCTCCTGGGCCGCTGGCACAAAATGCTGGGCGACATGCAGGCGGCGTCTGAGGTGGATTGTGCCGTCTTTTCCGTCGCTCACAGCATGCTTCGGGAGTTGGCTGCAAAGGCAACCTGACCGGTACATGAACCGGAGTGTAAAGTGTTTTCGCCTTAAAATTAACAAAATGACAGGGAAAAAATAAATTTAGAGTCAACAAAAAAGCCTGAATGTCGCGCTTGCGTGGTTTTTACAGTCAAACAGTCTTGGTCGTTCCCGGTAGAATGCGGGAAAGGCAAACAAATGAGAGGGTTCAACCATGAGACCGCAGCAGTCAGAAACTCCTACACTTGTCGATAGCCGGCAGGCCATCCGCAGTTACTATCTGGCGGACGAATACAAAGTGATAAGTGAGATGATTGCTGGCGCCCAGTTGAGCCGGGCCGAGCGCGACGCCATCTCCGCCCGCGCGGCCGACCTGGTGCGCAGCGTCCGCAAGAATGCCAAGTCTACCATTATGGAGAAGTTCCTGGCGGAATATGGCCTCACCACCAAAGAGGGTGTGGCATTGATGTGTCTGGCAGAGGCGCTGCTGCGCGTGCCTGACAACATAACCATCCACGAACTGATCGAAGACAAGATCACCTCCGGTGCCTGGAGCTCCCACGTTGGCCGCGCGTCTTCTCCGTTGATTAACACCGCGACTGTGGCGTTGCTGATGACCAGCAATCTGCTCAAGGACTCCGAGCGGCACAGCGTGGGTGACACGTTGCGCAAGCTGCTGAAACGGTTCGGCGAGCCGGTGATTCGTACCGTTGCCGGCCAGGCCATGAAGGAAATGGGCCGTCAGTTCGTGTTGGGCCGTGATATCGATGAGGCCCAGGACGAAGCCAAAGAGTATATGGAAAAGGGTTACACATACTCCTACGACATGCTGGGTGAGGCTGCCCGTACCGACGCTGACGCCAAGCGTTATTTTGATTCCTACTCCAACGCCATCGACAGTATTGCCAGGGCCTGTAAGGGGGATGTGCGCAAGAACCCGGGTATTTCCGTCAAGCTGTCCGCCCTGCTGGCCCGATACGAGTATGGCAACAAGGAGCGGGTGATGAACGAACTGCTCCCGCGGGCGAAAAAGCTGGTCAAAAAGGCGGCTGCCGCCAACATGGGCTTCAATATCGATGCCGAGGAACAGGATCGGCTCGACCTGTCGCTGGACGTGATCGAGGCCCTGGTGTCCGATCCGGAACTGGCTGGCTGGGATGGATTTGGTGTTGTTGTGCAGGCCTACGGAAAACGTTCGTCGTTTGCCCTGGACTGGCTCTACGGGCTGGCGGAGAAGTACGACCGTCGCTTTATGGTTCGCCTGGTCAAGGGGGCCTACTGGGATGCCGAGATCAAGCGTGCACAGGTCATGGGCCTGAGCGGGTTTCCGGTGTTTACCCGCAAGGCCTGCAGCGACGTGTCTTTCCTGTCCTGCGCCACCAAGCTGTTGAATATGACCGACAGGATCTACCCGCAATTTGCCACCCACAATGCCCATTCCGTATCGGCCATTCTGGAGTTGGCCAGCTCCAAGGGCGTGGATAACTATGAATTCCAGCGCCTGCATGGCATGGGTGAATCCCTCCACAATGAAGTACTGAAAGTCAGTGGTGTGCCGTGCAGGATCTACGCGCCGGTTGGTCCTCACAAGGATCTGCTGGCGTACCTGGTGCGCCGTCTGCTGGAGAATGGCGCCAACAGCTCCTTCGTGAACCAGATTGTGGACAAGCGGATCACACCGGAGGAAATTGCCAGGGATCCGATCGACTCGGTTCAGGAGATGGGCAGTAACATCTCCAGCAAGGCAATCGTGCATCCCTATAAAATCTTCGGTGAGCAGCGTCGCAACTCCAAGGGTTGGGATATTACCGATCCGGTTACGGTAAAGGAAATTGATGAGGGCCGTAACGCCTACCGCGAATTCCGCTGGAAAGGCGGGCCGATTATCGCCGGTGATGTAGCCGGTGCGGAGGTTCAGATGGTCCGCAACCCGGCTGACCCCGAGGACACCGTGGGCCACGTTACCCAGGCCTCTGAAGAGGATGTGAATACCGCCATCACAGCAGCGCAGGAAGGCTTCAAGGCCTGGTCTGCACGGTCGGCGCAAGAGCGTGCGGCGTGCCTTCGCAAGGTGGCTGACCTGTACGAGGAAAACGCCTACGAGCTCTTTGCACTGGCTACCCGGGAAGCCGGGAAGTCGCTGCTGGATGGCGTTGCGGAAATTCGTGAGGCGGTGGACTTTGCGCTGTTCTACGCCAATGAAGGCATTCGCTATGAGGGCAGCGGTGAGGCACGCGGAGCGATAGTGTGCATTTCACCCTGGAACTTCCCGCTGGCGATTTTTACCGGCCAGATCCTTGCCAACCTGGTGGCCGGTAACACCGTATTGGCCAAGCCGGCCGAGCAGACCTCGCTGCTTGCAGGGCGCGCCGTGGAACTGATGCACCAGGCCGGTATTCCCAGGGATGCCATACAGTTGCTGCCGGGTACCGGTGCCACCGTAGGCGGCGCACTCACGTCCGATTCACGGGTAGCCGGCGTTTGTTTCACGGGCTCCACAGCAACGGCGCAACGGATCGACAGGAAGATGAGCGAGAATATGGCACCGGACGCCGCGATAGTGGCGGAGACCGGCGGCCTGAACGCCATGATTGTGGATTCCACTGCGCTGCCCGAACAGGTGGTGCGGGATGTACTGGCGTCCTCGTTCCAGAGTGCCGGCCAGCGTTGTTCTGCCCTGCGCATGTTGTACGTGCAGAAAGACATTGCCGACCATCTGCTGGAAATGCTCTATGGCGCCATGGACGAACTTGGCATCGGCGATCCCTGGCTGCTGTCGACAGACGTCGGGCCGGTGATTGACGATGCCGCCCGCAAGAAGATTGTCGACCACTGCGACAAATATGAAGCGAAGGGCCGCCTGATGAAGAAGCTGCCCGTTCCCGAGAAGGGCAACTTTGTCTCACCCGCTGTCATCAGTGTCAGCGGCATCGAGGAGCTGGAAGAAGAAATCTTCGGCCCGGTGTTGCACGTGGCCACCTTTGCTGCCAAGGACATCGACAGGGTGGTCGACGATATTAATGCCAAGGGCTACGGCCTGACCTTCGGTATTCACAGCCGTGTGGACCGCCGTGTTGATCGTATTTCCAGCCGTATCAAGGTGGGTAACACCTATGTCAACCGGAACCAGATCGGCGCCATCGTCGGCTCCCAGCCCTTTGGCGGTGAAGGCCTGTCTGGTACCGGCCCCAAGGCTGGTGGCCCGCAGTATGTGCGCCGTTTCCTGAAAGGTGGGACTCTTGAGCGGCCGGCGGATTCCAGTGCCAGAGAGGTGGATATCAAGAAACTTGAAGGGCTGATTGGCAAAGTCAGTGGTATGAAAGCGCCCGCGCCGGAGCCCAGAATCGAGGCCATGAAGCCCATTTTCGGCGAGGTGCCGGCCCCGCTGGACGCCCACGCGGAAGAGTTGCCGGGGCCAACCGGCGAGCTCAACCGCCTGTCGAACCACCCCCGTGGCGTGGTGCTCTGCCTCGGGCCAGACAGGGAGATCGCGCTTGAACAGGCTGCAACGGCTCTGTCCCAGGGCAACAGGGTGGTTGTGATCGCACCGGGTGTCGAAGATGTCGTCAGCAGTGCTGCCAAGGCTGGCCTGCCGATCGTTGGTGTTGATGGCCTGTTGGAGCCAGAGGCGCTTGCACAGGCCCGTGGTTTCCACGCGGCTGTGAGTTGCGCAGAGCAGTCACTGCTGAAGCAGTACCGCCAGGCCCTGGCAAAGCGGGACGGCGCGTTGCTACCGCTGATTACCGAACACAAGCTCGACCAGCGGTTCGTGATCGAGCGTCACCTGTGTGTCGACACTACCGCGGCTGGTGGCAACGCCAGCCTGATTGCAGCTTCGGAGTAACAGTTAATCTGGCGGTAAGCCCCCATGGACGGGGGCCATTTTAAGCGGATTTCTGGGCCGATTCAGCGATTTCCTGGAAAGCTTTGACCAGTGTTTCTGGTTCCTGCGCTCCCGAAATCAGGTATTTCTGGTTGATAATGTAAGCGGGTACCGCCGAAACGCCAGCCTGCTGGTATTGGGCCTCGTCCTGTCTTACCGCATCTGCGTACTGGTCCGATGCCAGTACTTCCCGTGCCTGCCCACCATCCAGGCCGATGGCCTCCACGCAATGAATCAGCACCTCCGGGTTTGAAATATTTTCGGCGCGGCCAAAGTAGGCCTCGAAGAAGGCCATCTTCATCTCGGTCTGTTTACCCTGTTCTCCCGCCCACTTCACCAGCCTGTGGGCATCAAAGGTGTTGCGGGTGTATCGTTCCTGAAGCTTCCCGAAATTCAGTCCCAGCCCGGTGGCAATCTCGATCATCTGCCCCTGGTTGGCTCTCATCTCATCTTCGCTGCGCCCGTATTTGCGGCTCAGGGCCGGCAGGATTGGTTCGCCGTCACCGGCAGGGTCCGGGTTCAGCTCAAAGGCATGCCATTGAACCCTGAAATCCATGTCGTCTTTCAGGGCGTCCATGGCTTTTTCAAGGCGCGCATACCCGATGGCACACCAGGGGCAGGCAATGTCGGAAACGATGTCGATGGTCATTGTGGTCATGGCTGCTCCGTTAACGGGTGCGTTTATTTTTTCAGCATATCAGCCTTGTACGGAGAGTGTCTCTTCACGGGTTAACGAGCGGTATTCTCCGGGTTCCAGCTGGCTATCCAGGGCGATCTCGCCCATGCGCTCCCGATGCAGGGACGTTACCCGGTTGCCGACAGCATGAAACATACGCTTTACCTGATGGTAGCGGCCTTCGTAAATGGTGACTCGCGCTTCCTGCGTATCCAGCAGTTCAAGTTGAGCTGGCGACGTTCTGAGTTGCTCGAACTCGAACCAGATACCTTCAGCAAAGCGCGCTGCCGTTTCCGGGGTGATCGCACTGGCGGTGGATACCCTGTAGATCTTCGGTATCTTTATATGCGGTTCGGTCAGTTGGCGTGACCAGGTGCCATCATTGGTAAGGATCAACAGGCCGGTACTGGCCCGGTCAAGACGCCCGGCAATATGAAGGCCGCCGTGCAGGGTGTCATCAACCAGCTCCATGACGGTTTTGTGAACTTTGTCCTCGGTAGCGCTAAGGTAGCCGGCGGGCTTGTGAAGCATCAGGTAATGGGCCTGCTCACCCGGCTGTATGACGCTGCCGCGGCTTGCCACTGTGGCAAAACGGTCGACTTCCCGCGCCGCATCCTGGCAGGTGGCACCGTTGATGGTTACCGCTCCTGCAGCGATCAGAGCGTTGGCCTGTTTGCGGCTGACGCCGTTTTGATTACTGAGAATTCGGGAAAGCTTCATAGTGGCAATGTTATAGTCCCGTTTTGGACCTTTTCCTTTTCAATAACGAACACACAACCGGTTGATGATAGCACTGTGGCGCGACAATCCCTGATCCGAAAATTCCTGGGCATGTTTGCCTGGACCCTGGCCGGGCTTTTGTTGCTGGTCGTGGCTATGCTGGTACTTTTCCGGTTTGCGAATCCGCCCACATCGGCGTTCATGCTCGGGCATCTGCTGTCCGGATCCAGCTACGGGCTGCGGCAGGAGTGGGTCAGCCTTGATGATATATCACCCTGGATGCCGTTGGCGGTGGTAGCCAGCGAAGATCAGCGTTTTCCCCATCATCACGGGGTGGATTTCGATGCCATTCGCAAGGCGCTTCTGGAGTATCGGGCGGGCCAGGGTTTAAGGGGTGCCAGCACCATCACCCAGCAAACCGCCAAAAACCTGTTCCTGTGGAACGGGCGAAGTTTTGTGCGCAAGGCGCTTGAGGCAGGGCTGGCGCTGGGAATCGATGCGCTTTGGCCCAAACGCAGGATTATCGAGGTGTATCTGAATATTGCCGAATTCGGCCACGGCGTCTATGGCGTAGAGGCAGCCAGCCGGATCAATTTCGGTGTTCCCGCCAGTCAGCTGTCACAAGGCGAGGCTGCCAGGCTTGCAGCTGTATTGCCCAACCCGAAACTGCTCAGCGCTGCCAGCCCCTCTGCCTATGTGTGGGAGAGGGTGGCGTGGATTCGTGGTCAGATGGCGCAGCTTTCCGGGTTGCGTTATCTTCAGGGGTTGTATGATTAACGGTTTCGCCTCCCTCACTGTGAGAGTCTGTTTGTGTTGTCACTGAACCTGGCCCTGTTGTCCGCCTTTATCCCGACCTTCTTTGTAGTGTCCATTACACCGGGCATGTGCATGACCCTTGCACTGTCACTGGGCATCACCATTGGTGTGAAGCGGGCGTTGTGGATGATGGTGGGGGAGCTCGTTGGTGTCGCCCTGGTGGCTACTGCGGCGGCAGTGGGTGTGGCGACCTTTATGCTGAAGTACCCGACGGCCTTCGCTGTTTTCAAGTACGCCGGTGGCGCCTACCTTGCCTGGCTGGGCATCCAGATGTGGCTGTCGCGGGGTAAGATGGCGATGCCGGAGGGAGACTCGGAGCCGGTTGAGAGTTCGCGTCTGCAACTGGCACTCCAGGGTTTCGTGACCGCCATCGCCAACCCCAAGGGCTGGGCATTTTTCATCGCGCTGTTGCCCCCTTTTATCGACAGCAAACTACCACTGGCGCCACAACTGACCGCGTTGATACTGATTATCCTGGGCCTGGAGTTCCTCTGCCTGCAGCTTTACGCCCATGGTGGTAAAACCCTGCGCAAGGCCCTGAAGCAGGGTGCTGGTGTTCGGACGGTTAACCGGGTGGCAGGCAGCCTGATGATACTGGTTGGCGCATGGCTGGCGTTTGGCTAGCCACGCATAACAATCGGGTCAGTTGCTCGCATACCGCTCGTGGAGGATGCCTACCCGTTCCACGTAGGCCCGGGTTTCGGCGTAGGGCGGCACGCCACCGTGACGCCCGACAGCACCGGGGCCGGCATTGTAGGCAGCAGTTGCCAGTTTGATGTCACCGTTGAAGCGCTTGAGCATGCGGGCCAGGTAATTGACGCCGCCCCGAATGTTTTCAGGGGCAACCATGGCGTTGCGTACACCGAGTTCCTGGGCGGTGGCAGGCATAAGCTGCATCAGCCCCTGGGCACCTTTGGGTGACAGTGCCTTGTCATTGAATGCGGATTCGGCGTGAATGACGGCCCGCACCAGTGCCGGGTCCACGTTGAATTCGCTGGCGGCGGTTTTGATTTCGTCGCGGTAGGGTTTCAGGAACAGTGGCGTGGTACGCCAGTTTACGTTGGAGTCCGGGTCGCAGGCGTAGCAGTGGAAGCGAATGACATCGAAATCGGTACTGGCGGGCTGGCTGCCGCTGTAGGCAACCACGCCGTTATCGTCCTTGTAACGGTAAACCACTTCATCCTTTGTGGAGGCCCGTTTCTGACTGGCGCCTTTCACATTGGTGTATTCAACCGTTCCATCCGGGTGGACAATGCGCTTGATGTTATCCGCCATCCCCGGCATGGAGAATGCCAGCAGCAGAAATGTCAGCGATGAAGCGAAGATGAGTTTGCCGCTTGTCATTGTCCACTCGTTGAAGCGTAACCGAACATTGGCCGCCTGCGAATAAGCCGCCCCGATCGTGATTATACGGGCTTGCGCCTGTGAAAAAAGCGCAAGGTTTGTCGGAGAAGTGTTACTTTTCGAGTATTGCCGCTCAGTTCTCATTTGCCAAGGCTTGCTCCAGGCTTTCAGCAACTTCAGACTCCCAGCAACACCTGATGCATAATCCTGCCAGGAAGCAGGGTAAAAGCACCTGCGCCGATCAAGGCAAACACGAAGAGTGCCATCATTGTGTAGGCGTGTTCCTTATTTTTTCCTTTCCTCCCCGCACGAATACCTTTCCACAGCATTGCCAGTGTAAAGATTGATAGTAAGTGGATAGGGCTCCAGGGTCCGACAAGCTGAATGGTGTGGATAAAAAAGGACGACAGGGCGACGACGGCCATCAATACAACCCAGAGCCAGCCGGTCTGCCGGTGAGACCTGGTTCCCTTGGTCAAGGCGAGCTGCGCCACGCCGACCAGTAGTGCCATACAGGCGGCTAATACATGAACCTGGATGGCCAGCGAGGAGTTCAGAATGGGTTGTATTGTCATCTTGATTGCTCTCTATATGCAACTAATTGCATATGGTAGCGATTCACTTCTGGATATGCAACTATATGCATAAAGGAGGAAGGCATGGCCCTGAAATACGCATTGCTGTGCAGCTTGCATGAAAGTTCAGCGACTGGTTACGAACTGACGCAACGCTTTCGTGAACGCATGGGGAACGTCTGGAATGCAAGTCATCA
The DNA here is from genome assembly GCA_964521055.1 of uncultured Marinobacter sp. Taxonomy (GTDB): domain Bacteria; phylum Pseudomonadota; class Gammaproteobacteria; order Pseudomonadales; family Oleiphilaceae; genus Marinobacter. The sequence goes on along the minus strand of CAZFPG010000003.1, from coordinate 15,016 downwards.
ACAGATATACCGTGAGCTGGGCAGGCTGCTCGAAGAGGGGTTGCTTGAGGTAGAGACGGTGCATCAATCCGACAGACCTGACAGGAAGGTCTACAGGATTAACGGTGCGGGCAAAACAGCGCTTGCCGACTGGGTAAATAAACCCTCAAAACGCCCGGCTATTCGCGACCCCATGCTGTTAAAAATGTTCGCAGGCGACTTGATTGATTCGAGTCACTTCGCCCGGGAGCTTGCCCATAACAGGGCGGAGTGGGAAAGTCAGTTGGCGGAGTATCGGGTCGTCGAATCGGAATTCTTTTCGCGACCACAACAATTGCCCAGGCATTACCGGTTTCAGTATCTGGCGCTGCGCCGGGGTATCATGGGGCTGGAAGCCTGGCTGGAGTGGGCCAGGGAAGTCCAGGAAACTCTCTGAAAGCCCCTGTGTTGGGTGTATTAACGAAATTTGCGGAGGCAAACATGCCCTTAAAAGGTCGCCACAATAATGTTGTTCTCATCGGCATGCCGGGCAGTGGCAAAAGTACGGTTGGGGTTCTGCTGGCCAAGCGGCTGGGGCTGGGGTTTATTGATACCGACCTGCTGATTCAGCAGGAAGCCGGTCGTACCTTGCAGGATATTGTCGATGGGGATGGTTACCAGGCGCTAAGGCGAATAGAAGAGCGGGTATTGCTCAAACTGGATGTGCAAAATCAGGTTATATCGACCGGTGGTAGTGCGGTTTACAGTGAACCGGCCATGCAACATCTGAAGGCGGATGCTGTCGTGGTGTTTCTCGATATTCCACTGGACACCGTACTTGAGCGCATTGGTGATTACAGCGCCCGCGGCATCTCACGCCGTCCGGACCAGTCGCTGGAAGACCTGTTCACTGAACGTTTTGATCTTTATTCTCATGCTGCGGATATAGCCATTGATTGTGTTGGCAGAAATCAGGAAGAGGTCTGTGATGCTGTTCTGTCAGCGTTGACACCCGCCCGGGAAGCACGTTGAAGTCAGGTGCTTCCGGGCGTGCTTGCCTCTAGAGTTTTGGCCCCCTGCCTTTCATGGCGTTGGCAACCAGGGATATAACAAGCAGGATGAGGAAAATAAAGAACAGAACCTTTGCAAACCCTGCAGCTGTTCCGGCGATACCACCAAAACCCAGTACGCCGGCGATAATCGCGACGATGAGACACACAACAGCCCAATAGAGCATATCCTTTCTCCTATTAGATGGCTTCGTGATTAAAAGTGGCACATGCATCGTAACGGCACAAATAGGGAAAGCCCGAAGGATTCGAAGGCCACGATCATTAAGCTTGTAGTACGCTGTATTTAATGGATAAAACAGTTCATTGTCGGTTGATTAAGCTTTGCTAAGGTGTGGTCCGGGAGCAAAGATTGCTCTTGTATACGCAATATACCCGATCAGGCACTGAGGGCTCTGTGCTGGGCGTTGCTGCGGTTCTCTGTGTCTGTTTTGTTTGCCATTGACGGTATACAGTAGGCAGACTCACATTCGTCTGCCTTACGGTTACCGTATGCCCCCGATTTTCTACTCATTTTTTGTGCCTGCCCTGTTCGTCTGGTTGTGGAGCACAGGCTTCATCGGTGCCAAATACGGCTTGCCGTTTGCCGAGCCTTTTACACTCCTGCTGATACGCATGCTGTTCACGCTGGCGTTGCTCACTGTGCTTGCATGGTTCATGAAAACCCGCTGGCCCGGATGGCGTGGGGCGGGGCATCTGGCAGTAACGGGACTGCTGGTGCATGGCTGTTACCTGGGTGGTGTGTACTACGCCATTCAGGGCGGCATGCCTTCGGGAATTATCTCGCTTATCGTGGGCCTGCAGCCGCTGGTGACGTCAGCGGTTGCTATTGTGGTGCTCAAGGAAAGTGTCTCATCCCGGCAATGGTTGGGGCTGGCCCTGGGCATGGTAGGGGTGACCCTGGTGTTGCTGGAGAAGTTCGGTGGCGGCACATCCACCACGGCATTTCCATTGTGGACGCTGGCCTGGGCGGCGCTCTCGCTGGGTGGCATTTCCCTGGGTACCGTGTACCAGAAGCGTAATGGCACCCAGGCGGACCTGGTGGCTGGCACTTTTATTCAATACAGTGCCGCAGCCACATTTTTTGCCGCTGGCGCCTTTATGTTTGAAACCCGCGAGGTGGAGTGGGCGCAGCCGTTGATATGGTCGATGGTCTGGCTGGTTTTCGGTGTTTCCATTGGCGCCATTCTGTTGCTGATGTGGCTGATTCGCCGTGGTGCGGCTTCACAGGTGGCGAGTCTGTTCTACCTGGTGCCTCCGGTCACAGCACTGGAAGCTTACTGGCTCTTCGACGAAACGCTGGGCGTGCTTGCGATGGTCGGGGGTGCCATTTCGATTACCGGCGTCGCCCTGGTGGTAACCCAGCGAAAACCGGCGGTCTAACTCCAGGGATCTATCCGGAAGAGGGTGCCAAGGCCCTGCTGGGGTGTCAGCTTGCCACACAGCCTGAGCCCTTCCCAGAAACTGACCTGGTTGGCCGTCAGCACCGGCTTTCCGGCGGCGGCCTCAAGGTCCTCCAGCCAGGCGGCGGAATGCAGTGCGGTATCCGGTATCAGTAATGCATCGGCGTCCGGGTGGTTGTTGCCTGTTGCGAACCGCACAACCGCTTCCTTCTCCAGCGTACCCACTTCCGCCGCGGTGACGATGTCGTGGCTGGCCAGGTGTACCACTTCAATATCAAAGTGTTCGAGAAATGCCTTGAACAGCAGGGCTACATCCCGGGGATAGGTCGCCGCAATGGCAACCCGCCTGGCGTCAAGGGCGGTAACGGCCCGAGCGAAGGCCATGGCGGTCGTGGAGGCCGGAATGTGGAGCAGTTTCTCCAGGGTGTCGATCTGCTGCCGGATACCGTCGAGGCCACGAACAAAACTGGCGCTGGTGGATGTCCAGAGAACTGCTTCCGGGTTGCTGTTTGCAAGATGTTGTGCGCCTTCGCTCAATCGTTGCGGGCTACCCATCTCCGTGAGGGCTTCCACCGTGTGGGCATCTTCGTTGAACTCTGTGTGCACCACTGTGACTTCCGCCGCTGGCGAGACCATTCCTGCCAGGCGTGGATAGTCATCCTCAGCTGCGTGGCCAGGGTAGAGAAAAGCCATCCTCGCGGTTGTGCTGTTCATTATGACTCAACCATTCTGGAGCATTTCGATGTCGTACAGTGTAACCCGGTTGCGGCCTTCCTGCTTGGAGCGGTACAGAGCCTGATCGGCACGTTCCAGAAAGCGTTCACTGGTATCGTCCGGCATTGGTACAGCGGCATAGACTCCCAGGCTTATGGTGAGCTTTAATTGCCCGACGCGTGTTGGTACCGTTTTGGCTTCGATGCTCCGCCTGATGCGCTCTGCCACCGTTATGGCAGTATTCTCATCGGTGTCGGGAAGTACCACGCAGAACTCCTCTCCACCGTAGCGGGCTACCATGTCCGCTGGCCAGCGGGAATCTGCCTGGATACGGCTTGCGATCACCCTGAGGCAGTCATCTCCCACCTGATGGCCATGGGTGTCGTTGACCGGCTTGAAGTGGTCTACATCGATCAACACCACGGCAATACTTTTGCTATCCACAAGTGCCCGCTCGAACGTGTGCTGCAGGTACCGTTCCAGCGAACGCCGGTTACTGATATCGGTCAGCTGATCGGTGTCGCTGAGCTGTTGCAGTTTGCGGTTTGCCTCCCGAAGCTCCTCGGTACGCTCCCGAACACTCTGTTCCAGTGTCTCATTGGCGTGACGCTGGATCTCCAGGGCTCTGGCCTGTGCCTTTTGTGCTTCCAGCTGCAGACGGATGCGTTGCCTGCTTTCGGTATTGATGCGGTCTGCAATAGCCAGCGACAGGAAAATGGCCTCGATCGCCGCGCCGATCTGCCAGCTGTGCTCGGTAAACAGGTTGCTGGGAACCAGGCCCCAGGATTTCAGGCTGTAGGCCAGCCCGCCGACAATCAGCATGGTCCAGGCAATGAGGAAATACCGGGCTGCGGGATGGCCCTTGCGCAGGCTGTTCCAGCCGACGATCCAGAGGGTAATAGCGGTGACGGAAGCCAGGGGGTTGGCGAGACGGATGGACAGGTAGTAGTCCACGAAAACGCTTAGCCCGGCAATCACCAGTGCCGCATACTGGATCGCTACCACCAGTCGGTCAAGGAGGGGTTGCTGGTCACGGGTTGCCAGCAGAACCCGGGTAAACTGCATGATCATCCACATTGCCAGGGTGACCAGCAGCGCCAGCGCCTCCCGCGACCACCAGGGACTTTCCAGCCCGAGGTACTGGTAGCCCAGGCCGTTGAACAGGGTAAAGAACAGCCCCTGATGTACAACGATCACGCCGATGTAGTAGCCATAGACACTGTCCCGCAAAGTGATCAGCAGGAACAGGCTGAACACGGTCATGGTAACGATCAGGCCCTGGAAGAATGTCAGCCATGAACGGCTGGTTAACTGGAATTGCTGAAGACCGGTATCGGTATGGAGGTACAGCGGAATGGTCAGCGTGTCGGCGCTGTCAGCATACAGGTAGTAGTGCTCGTCGGATTCCGGCGGCAGGGTGATCGGGAAAACAAAGGTCCGCGATATGTAAGGTCGCTCCGGCGGCTGCACCAGGCGGCCGGACTCGGATTGCCTGTAGCTGTCCTCACCTTTGGGCTGGTAAAGCCTCAGGTGGTCGACGAAAAGGGATCGGAACTCCAGGTAACGTTTTAGTGGCTCATTGCCCGGATTCTGAAGCCGGAAGCGCACCCAGTGGCCGGCGCCGGTATAGCCAATGTTGAGCACCTCTCCCGCGTGGGGGCGGAACTGATCGCTACGGGCCCGGACCTCCTCCAGTGTCAGGGAACGCTCAGGATCCTCGAGATGCTCGATGTGTGGACCCAGCGGCAGGGTGTTTCCGGCATCCGCGGCATCGACGGGTTCCAGGGCCAGCACACGGGGCGCATTGAGCAGCAGGCAGGCAACGACTGCAAGCGTTAAAACCGCAGAAAGTAGACCCCTGGATTCTGTCAAATGGCGGATGACGCGTTGCAATACGAACTCGCTGTCTGGTATCCGGTGCTTTGCAACAATACTAGCCAATTGGCGCAGGAATTGGGATTAAAATGGTATCCGAAATGTTTTATGTGGTAAGCAGATAGACCACGGCACACGCCAGCAGGGCAGAGACGGCTTGCCAGAAAGCGACTGGGTTGCGTTCCAGCAGTGGCGGGCGGGTTTTGTTGAGGAAGTTCTGGTTGGGGTGGCGCAAATCGAAGGTGAACTCGGAGAGTTCCTGGTAACGTTTGTCCGGGTTTGGATGCACTGCTCTTTTAATGGTTTCATCAATCCAGGCAGGGATTTCCCGGTCGTCGTCCAGAACCGAAGCGTAGGCAAGTCTGCGCATGGCAGAGGCAGTACGTGATTTGGCGACCTGGGTGCCGTAGGGAAATTTACCCGAAAGCATGTGGTAGGTAAGTACTCCCAGTGAGTAGATGTCCGAGCAGGTAGTGCCGGTCTCGCCCATGAAATATTCAGGGGCCATGTACAGGGCCGTGCCCGGTGTTTCATTCGGTTCCAGGGTGGCGGACTCGACGATTCCGGCCACCCGCGCGGATCCGAAATCGATGATTTTTACCGTGCCGTTGGTATCGATCATGATGTTGTCGGGCCGGATGTCCTGGTGCAGGATCTCCATGCGGTGCAACGCATACAGGCCCCGGGCAATCTGGACCACGATGCCGCGCACGGTTTCCAGGTCTGGCCTGGGGTTGTCGATAAGCCATTGTTTCAGGGTCTGGCCCTGAATGTACTCTGTCACGGTATAGAGGTAATTACGTCGTCTGTCCTGCAGTCCGGCTTTGAGCACATGGGCACTGTTTACCCTCCGGGCAATCCACTCCTCCATCAGGAACCGCTCCAGGTAGCCCGGGTCTCCCCTCAGGTCGATGGACGGTGTCTTGAGGATCACCTGCGTGTCGGTTTCTGCATCCAGTGCCAGGTATACATGGCTGCGGCTGGTGGCGTGTATTTCCCGCAGGATGGTGTAGCCGTCGAAGTTTTGCCGTGCGTCCAGAATGGGAGGGAAGGGCAGGTCTTCCACCTGTCGCTGTAGCTCCGCGGATTTCTGCTCCGGCAGTTGGTCAACACGCACGATCTGTACACTGAGGTTGTCGTCGCTGCCACTGTCGTAGGCGGCGGTGACGATGGCTCTGGCGGCATCGTCCAGATCCGTCGGGTGCTCGTTGATAGTGTGGATCAGCTGTTGCGCGCTGGCGTGCTCATAGACGCCGTCTGTCGCCAGGATGAAGATATCGCCCTCTCTCAATGCCAGGGACTGGTAGTCAATCTCAAGCAGTGAATCTGCCCCGAGGGCACGGCTAAGGTAGCTCTCCTGCTGGGAAAGCCATAGCCGGTGATCGTTGGTGAGCTGTTCCAGGGCACCATTGCGCAGCCGGTAGATCCGCGTGTCACCCACATGGAACAGGTATGCCATGGAGGCCTTGATTACCAGGGCGCTCAGGGTACACACATACCCCCTGTCTTTATCATATCGGTAGGGGCTGTTGCGGGTCTGGGCGTGGAGCCAGGAATTGGTGGCGGTAAGCACCCGTTCGGCGGATTTACGGACGGACCAGGCATCCGACGTGCAGAAGTAGTCATCCAGAAAGCTTTTTACCGCGGTTTCACTGGCAATCTGGCTGACGTCGCTACTGCTGATGCCATCGGCCATGGCGAAGGCGATGCCCTTCATGCCCAGGCGTGGCTCCGCAGGCATGGTACAGCCATGGAAGTCCTGGTTGGAGGGTTTCCGGCCCTTGTCGGAGTATTGTCCGCAAGAAACTTTCAGGCGTTTGCTCATGGTGAACGACAGAGGCCCGGCGCGGTTAAGGACAACAAAAACGCCGGGTTTTCCATCCTGGTCAGTTATGCCGGTACGCGGTCGGCACTGGCGCGCTTGGAGAAGTTGCGCTTGGCACCGGTGCGGATGTGGGTGGTGTAGAGGGTCAGGCCGGTAAAGGCGAGGCCTCCAACAAGGTTACCCAGCACGGTGGGGATTTCGTTCCAGATCAGGTAGTCCATCACCGAGAAACCGCCGCCAACAATGATGCCGAAGGGGAACAGGAACATGTTCACCACCGAGTGCTCGAAGCCCATGAAGAAGAACAGCATGATGGGCATCCACATGGCGAGAACCTTGCCGCCCACCGTGGTGGAGATCATGGCGCCGACCACGCCCATGGACACCATCCAGTTACACAGCATGCCGCGGATGAAAATGGTGAACCAGCCGGCTGCGCCATATTCTGCGTAGCCGAGGGTGCGGGACTCACCCACACCTGCGATTTTTTCAGCGACGGCACCGGGCTCAACGTTGAATCCGTAGGTAAAAATAAAGGCCATCATGAAGGCGACCAGAAGGGCCCCGGCAAAGTTACCAACAAAAACCAGGCCCCAGTTCCTGAGAATAGTGTTTGTGGAAACGCCGGGGCGCTTGTCCAGCAGGGCCAGTGGGGTCAGCATGAATACGCCGGTAAGCAGGTCGAAGCCCATCAGGTACAGCATGCAGAAGCCGACAGGAAAGAGCACGGAACCGAGCAGGAAACTACCGGTTTCCACTGCCACTGTAACCGCGAATACGGCCGCCAGGGCCAGAATGGCGCCGGCCATGACGGCGCGGATCAGGGTGTCGCGGGTGGACATGTGAACCTTGGATTCACCGGCGTCCACCATTTTGGTGACAAACTCTGATGGAACTAGATAGGACATCCTTTATTACCTCGTTTAACGATGGAGATTTCTGGCACAAAAAAACGGCGTCCACACAAAAACCTGAATGTCAGGTTTGTGAGGACGCCGTTGTCCGGGTAGTGTTCGATGTTCCGGGCCTGCAGCGGCCCGACAATCGCTGGTCAATGTCACTTTTGACAACGCAATACCCGTGCCCGAATATCGATTGACGAAATAAGTCATTTAATGTCAGTTGGTTAACAGGTTTGTTGTGATGGGCTGGCAAGCATTTGCGGATGAGAGGGTGAGTTTGCCAGGTCGCATGTGGTTCAATTTGGTGCGTGCGTCAGGGCGGTGCCCTGAAATTGACCCTGCCACTCACAATTCAGGGAAGCGGATCACACAATGCTAAACGGAATCTGGCTGGGTTTTTTCCTGGTGGCCTTTGCGGCGGCACTCTGGCAATGGCTGGGCATGGGCGACAGCGAGGTGTTCAGTCGCCTGGTTGCCGCGATGTTCGACATGGCAGAGCTCAGTGTGGAAATCGTACTGGTGCTGGTGGGTACCATGACCCTGTGGCTGGGTTTCCTGGCCATTGCCGAGAAAGCCGGGCTGATTCAGCTGATGGCAAAGGTGCTGGACCCCCTGTTTCGCAGGCTGATGCCGGAAGTGCCCAGCGGCCACCCGGCCCAGGGGCACATCACCATGAATTTTGCCGCCAATATCCTGGGGCTGGATAACGCTGCTACGCCCATCGGCATCAAGGCGATGCATTCGCTACAGGAGCTGAATCCCAGCCGGGATACGGCCAGTAACGCCCAGATTTTGTTTCTGGTGCTCAATACCTCGTCACTAACCCTGCTGCCGGTGACTATTTTCATGTACCGCGCACAACAGGGGGCGGCCGAGCCCACGGCCGTGTTCCTGCCCATACTGCTGGCCACCACCGCATCCAGTCTGGTGGGGCTGCTGAGTGTGTCGCTGATGCAGAGGCTGAAACTCTGGCACCCGGTGGTGATGGCGTATCTGCTTGGTGGGGCGGTCGCACTGGGCCTGCTGCTGACGACACTGGCGGGCATGTCTGCACAGGCCCTGGCGGCAACGTCGACACTGGTGGGCAATCTCACGCTGTTCGGCATTGTTATCAGCTTCCTGCTGATCGGTGCCCTGCGGAAGGTGAATGTCTACGACACCTTTATCGACGGCGCCAAGGAAGGCTTCAGTTTCACCATCTCGCTGTTGCCGTTTCTGGTGGCCATGCTGGTGGCCATAGGTGTGCTGCGGGCAAGCGGGGTTCTGGATGCTGGTCTGGAGGGTATTCGCTGGGTTGTTCAGGGGCTGGGGGGGGACACTGCCTTCATTGAGGCTTTGCCCACCGCCTTTATGAAGCCCCTGTCCGGCAGCGGTGCCCGGGCCATGATGATTGAAACCATGGATACCTTCGGCGTCGACAGTTTCCCGGCGCTACTGGCCGCCACTATGCAGGGTAGCACCGAAACCACTTTCTATGTGCTGGCGGTTTACTTCGGTGCCGTGGGCATCCGCAAAATCCGCCATGGCCTGGGCTGTGCGCTGCTGGCGGATTTTGCCGGCATGGTGACGGCTATCCTGGTGTGTTACTGGTTCTTCGGCTAGTGTCCCGCAGACGGGACACTAAAAGGTGGTTTCCAATTGCCAGGCCCTGCCGGGGCAGAGCCCACCCTGCGGCAATAATAGCCGATATTCCCGGGGCTGGCCTGAGGTTAAGGGGTTATCTCGGTCGTGTCGCCGGCCGGATTGGCGGGGTCATCCCTGGCGATGATGGAGATTGCGCCGATTACAATCACCAGGGCCGCAAGCAATACTGTCGCAGCCCCCAGGATCACCTTGAGTTTTGACGTCTGAAGGTTGCCGCACTCGGGGCATTTTTTGCTTCCCGGGGGGATGCTTGTTCCACAATTGGAGCAAATGTGATTCGCCATAGTGGTTGTCCCTTCGGTCATTCAATGTGCTTTCCTCAAGGTTAAGCCTTGAGAGCTGCAAAGCACAAATCCGTAGTGTTCCCGATCCGGGCGTTATGCAGTGGCTCCCAACACCAGTACACCCAAGGCCGTTAAGGCGGAAAGAATGCCAATGATGACCAGAAACTGTTTCCAGGGGAAGGAGGGCTTTTTTGGTTCGGTTTTCAGTTCGGTTTCGAGGTAATTGCGAAGCAGCTGCGCATTGCGGGCATTGGCCTTAAAGGCGAAATCGAAGGCATCGCCAATGACGGGAACAAGGCCGCCAAAAAAGTCGATCGCCATATTGCGGACCATCTGCCCTTTTACGCGGGTGCTGGCGCCGGCCCGATGGGCCTCCACAAGCACGTAACCGGACATGATCAGGCCGGCAAAGTCACCAAGCACGGGAACCAGGCCGATAATGGGCTCGAAGCCGATCCGGAACCTGGTAAAGGGTATGCCAATGGCGTTGTCCGCCATTCGACTGAACCTGTCCAGGCGGGCCAGGGCCGCCTGTTTGTCTTCGCGGCTTACCGATTTTGCCATGACAGGCTTTCCGTCAGTCCCAGGATTTGTTCTTGAGCCGGTAGAACTCTTCCACCACCGCATCCATCGCGTCGGCATTGTATTCACGCACGCCACTGACCACCAGCTTCTTGGACACTTCGCCAGCGGTTTTGCCGTCGGAGAGCAGCCGATAGTCCAGTGACACGTTGCCCCGTTTTCCTTCCGGCTTCAGCTCTGCATTATGCAACTCCAGGTCGGGGGAGGGGGCATCCAGGGTATTCATGGTCAGGCTCATGCTCTGATACATGATCATGGGCCGGTCCGGGTTGAACATGACGCCCTCGCTTTCCATCAGCGGTTTGAGGGTGTGGGGGAAGTTCTTGCCGGAGGCGGCAACGTAACAGCGGATAAAATTTTCAATGACAGTGTCATCGTGGGTGGTTTCGCCGCTGCGTTCAACCTCGATATAGATCTTGCCCTTCTCGTCGTAGACGCGGATGAGACCATCACTGTCCTCCCGGAACTCCAGGGGAACATTCTCGCCAAGAAGGCTGCGGAAGTGGAACGTCATGTGCCGGGACAGGCCAAAGTGTGACACCAGTAAGGCAAACAGCAGGTCCCCGGGTACGCAGAAGCGCCGTGCGTCGGGGTTGTGAATGGGGTTGAAATCTCCCGCCACTTCCTTGGCAAAGCGGCTGGCCTGGGTCGCGCTGATCAGCACGTGTCCGTCCTGGATAGAATGGTAGCGTTCGAGAAACATGCGGTGCCTTTTCGTGTTCGCAAATATGGATGGTTACGATAGTGGCCTTAAAAGCGGCCTGCAGCAAGATGCAACGAAACCAATGTCTAAGACAAGCCTGAAATTAACAGGGTAAAGTTGCCTGCAGGCTGGATTTCTGCCTCGATCATTGCCAGTGGTTGGCTAGACTGTCTACAGAAACAAAACACAAAGCGTGGCCAATGGAGTTGTACGATGGATTTTGGTGCTGATTTCAAGACACAGCGCATCAGGACGTCAGGTGCCGATATCCACCTCACCCATGGTGGCAAGGGGCCACCGCTGCTCCTGTTGCACGGATATCCCCAGACCCACGTGATGTGGCACCGGGTGGCCCCCGAACTGGCCCGGGATTTTCACGTGGTATGCCCGGACCTGAGGGGGTATGGCGACAGTTCAAGGCCGCCGTCGGATGCCACACACAACCCCTACTCCAAACGTGCAATGGCTCAGGATATGGTGGAGGTGATGGCGCACCTGGGCTACCAGCAGTTTGCTGTGGCCGGCCATGACCGGGGAGCGCGAGTGGCCCATCGTATGGCGCTTGACCACCCGCGGCAGGTGTCCCGTGTTTGCGTAATGGATATTGCGCCTACGCTGCACATGTTCAGGCACACCGATCAGGATTTCGCGACCGGCTATTACCACTGGTTCTTCCTGATTCAGCCTGACGGGTTGCCGGAGCATATGATTGGTGCTGACCCTGACTACTTTCTCAGGGAGAAACTCAACCGCTGGAGTGGGCCCGATGCACACTTCGATCCGGATGCGGTCGCTGAATACCTGCGCTGCTTCCGTGATCCCCAGGTGATTCACGCTTCCTGCGAAGATTATCGTGCCGCCGCCAGTATTGATCTTGAGCACGACGAGAATGATCACGGGCGCAAGGTTGAGAGTCCGTTGCTGGTGCTGTGGGGTACCCGAGGGTTCGTGCACCGCACCTACGACGTCATGTCAGTATGGTTTGAATACGCAGATTTGGTAGAGGGCAGGTTCCTGGAGTGTGGACATTTTGTGCCAGAAGAAGCTCCTGCCGATACGGTGGCTGAACTGCAGCGGTTTTTTAAGGCTTGAAATGAAGCTTCAGGTCGGGCACCAGGCGGTCCAGGCGACAGGGCTTGGCTATGCCGAATCCCTGGCCATAATCCACCTGGATTTCTCTGAGAAGTTTCAGGGTTTCCATATCCTCCACGTATTCGGCGATGGTTTTGATGTCCAGGAAGTGACACAGCTCGGTGATGGACCGAACCAGTGCGTAGTTGGTCAGGTTGCTGGCCATGTCCCGTACAAAAATGCCGTCCACCTTCACGTAGTCCACCGGCAGTTTTTGTAGATAGGCATAGGAGGACAGACCCGTGCCAAAGTCGTCGAGCGCAAAACGGCATTGAAGCCGCTTCATTTCAGTCATGAAGTCGGCGGCGTAATGCAGGTTGGCGACGGCCGCCGTCTCGGTGACTTCGAAACATATCCTGCTGGTCAAGTTGTTATGCTGCTTCATTCGGGATTCCAGGGTAAGCAGGAAAGCATCGTCGCTCAACGATGCACCAGACAGGTTGATATTGAAGGTACTTACCTTTGCCGTTGCTTCGGGGTTCCGTTCCATCCACTCCAGTGCTTCGTCGATCACCCACAGGTCGACACGAGAGCTCCGGCGAAACTGCTCCGCTGCTTCGATGTAACTCTGTGGGGAGATCTCCTGGCCGGAGGAGTTATGCAGGCCGAGCAACAATTCGTACATATCTCCGTGGCTCTCGTCGGTCAGCGGGATGATCCGCTGTGCCCGCAGGTAAAGACTGCCGTCACGTATACTTCGGTCAATCTCAGGCACCCACTGGGGGCCCGAGATGGGTACCTGCTGCGACTGATACCGAACCAGTTCGACACTGTTTCCACCTTTTCGCTTGGCTGAGTTTAGTGCCAGGTTCGCCTGATTCATCAGTTCACCGGCTGAGCGTGCCGTATTGTCGAATGGGCATACGCTGGCACTGAGGGTGGCGGAGAATTCGGTATTGGCAAAGGCATGGGATTCCTCTCGGAAGGCGTTGCGCAGTCGCTCGGAGAAAGCCAGGCTTTCGTTTAAGGGCATGTTGCTGGCAAGGAGTGCGAACTCGTTGCCTCCCAGGCGACCAATGCAGTGTTCGCCGGGATGTTTCGAATCCTGCTCCTGAAGCAGGCGGGCAAACCGTTTCAGAAGTTCGTCCCCGGTGTCTGTGCCATACGTGGCATTGATAATGTTGAACTCGTCAATGTCGAATACCATCAGGGTATGGCTGTCCTGTTCTCCATCCATCGTGGACAGGGCCTGGGCCAGGTGCTTCTCGAAATCGTGCCGGTGCAGGCAGCCGGTGAGGGCGTCGTGGGTGGCTTCGAAGTTGAGCTTCCTGTAGACACCCTGGACGATATTGAACAGGCTCTGGTCCATATAGGGGATGTATCCCTGCTTGACAAGCCAGGCGTCGCCATTGGCCAGCATGGACACGAATTCCGGGAACTGGTAGCTGACTTCCCCCAGGCCCCGGGGAGACAGAAACACAAACCGGAAGACATCCTTGCCACCCCAAACCAGCCGCATGCGTCGCTTTTCGCCGTTGTCGAGGGCAATTTCGGCCCAGTCGCCCACTTCAATGTCCTGCGCCCGTCGTACCCAGCGGGTATCGGCGGGTTCGGGGCCGGGCTCTATTTGCTGCTGGTCGGTGCCTGGAGGGTAGGCGTCAAGGGTGAGTGTCTCGGTAGGTTCATGTAGACGCAACTCCCTGGTCAGTCTTGCAACAACAGGGCGGATCGAGGAGATCTCGCCGACAGTGCGGAGCTCCCGGTCAATGAGCTGTATCAGGGTGTTGCTTTCCAGTTCCCGCTCGAAGGCCAGGTCGTTGCTGGTTTCCCCTCCTGAAAGCCACAGCTGGATCTGCTCCACGATATTGATAAAGGTTGTCGCGGTCGGGCTTTCAGGGCCTTCCCTCAATACTGCCAGGACGATCAACTGTTCCCAGCCGGAATTCAACAGCTCGATCAGAACCCGGGGCACAGCCTTGCCTGCGAGTACCGTGTTCAGGCGCCTTTGAACACCAAGCCGGGCCTGCATCAGGCGCTCCCTGCCTTCCTGGGTTTTGGCGATACGCTCGGCATTTCTCTCGAACGATTGCTCCTGGCGTTCCACAAGGCTCATCAACCTGGCACTGATGGACCGGTAGAGTTCTTCGTCACGCTTATCGGCCTGGATGAACTCGTCGATAATCTCCATCACGGTCCGTTCCAGGTTGCGGTTGGAATTCCGCTCCGCCAGGCACAGGCGCATGAGATCGTTGATGGTGGTTCTGGCCGGGTGGTTGTCATGGTCCAGAAATTCAGGGGTCTCCAGCATGACTTCCAGAACCGGCAGTCTGAGCTGTTCAAGCCGTTCCCGCAGGATTCCATTCAGCCCCTGTTCATGTTCCAGCGGAGTGAACAGGCGATCAACCAGGTTGATCCTGTCCCAGGTTCCCTCGTCCAGAGTCTGTTCCAGTTCGGGGTTGGAGGACGCCAGATTCCGGATCGCTCTTTCCATACTGGGCGTGGATTTGCCAAGTATCCTGCGCAGCTCATCCCGATGTGGGCGCAGCTCAGTGGTCAACTGTGGATTGTCCTGTGGCCAGGTTTCTCCTGCTTCGCCCGCGCCGTGCTCAAGGCTCATAAGGCGCAGCAATGAACGGCCAGATTCGTTCCCTGTCCCCTGTTGTCTGTTGTTCGTTGCCGGAACAGCGTCGTGAGAGCCTTCCGCTGGTGCTTCCTGAAGCTTGTCAGACTTCCTTAGCGACCAGTTGTAGGGGAGGCTGGTCAGGTCAAGCGCTCGCAGTCCAGCCGCGAGAAGGTCACGGTTCAGTGACTCCGCGGCTCGGTGCCAGGTCTCATCCAGCACCGTTTCGAAGGCAAGGTAAAGTGTGCCACGGTGCTGCCGGGAGATTCCCTGGCGATCAATGGCGAATTGCAGGCAGGTACAGAGTGCCAGCGGCGAGAGTGGATTGGTGCGGTCGTTTATGTCGGTTGCAAAGAGCTGACCGA
>CAZFPG010000002.1:0-33538 GCA_964521055.1 uncultured Marinobacter sp. | reverse complement strand
AAGGTGGTCTTACCGGCACCGTTGGCCCCAAGCAGTACCACCAGTTCTCCGGTATCCACGGTCATGGATATATCGGTCAGGGCCGTGAAGCTGCCGTAGCAGACATCCACATGATCAAGCTGCAGCATCTTCATCACCTCCCAGGTAGGCTTCGATCACCGCCGGATTGTTGCGCACCTCATCCGGCGTTCCCTCGGCGATTTTCTCACCGTGGTCCAGCACCATGATCTTGTCCGCCAGGCTCATGATCATGTCCATTTTGTGCTCGATCAGGCACACGGTGAGGCCCTTTTCATCCACCATTTTCCGCATCAGCGCTGCAAAGCCCACGGTTTCTTCCGGGTTGATCCCGGCCGCCGGTTCGTCCAGCAGTACGATCTTGGGGTCCGTCGCCAGCGCCAGAGCGAAGGCCACCCGCTTGCGCTCTTCCTGGGTGATATCAGCGATGAACTGGCCGGCCACATGGGTGAGGCCGACGAATTCCAGCGCTTCCATGGCCTTCTCCCGCGCCGCTTTTTCCTCCCGCTGCAGGCGTTTGCTGTTGATCAGCACATCCCACAGGCCGGATCGGGTACGCAGGCGATGCCCAACAATGAGGTTGTCCAGAACGGTGGCCTGTTCAAACAGGTTGGTGGTCTGGAAGGTACGGCCGACCCCCAGCCTTGCCACCTTGTCGCTTGGCAGCGTGGTCACGTCCACGCCGTCCAGCAGGATACGGCCGGAGGTGGGCTGGTGCAGGCCAGAGATCAGGTTAAAGAAGGTGCTCTTGCCGGCACCGTTGGGGCCGATGATGGCGTTGATCCTGCCGGTTTCGAACTCCACCGACACGTCATTGACCGCCGCCAGGCCGCCAAACATTCTGGTCAGATGTTCTACCTTAAGCATTGCTCTCTGCCTCCCGGTTCTGTGCCGTGTTTACCTTGCTCTCCTTGCGTTTCTTTCCTGGCGCAAGGGCCTGGGACTTCCGGTGCATCCAGGTCAGGAAGGAGCCGGTAATACCACGGGGGAAGAAGATGACAAGCACCACCAGCAGCGGCCCGAAAATGATCATCCGGTACTCTTCCAGGAACTGCAGTGACTGGGTAATCCACACAAGACCCAGGGTGCCCAGCAGCGGCCCCATAATGGTGCCGATACCACCCACCAGCAGGTAGGTGATCATGTCGAACGTATGCTGGACATTGGCCTCTTCCGGGCCGATGAAGCGCACCATGCCGGCATACAGCGCACCGGCCAGCCCGGCATAGGTGGTGGACAGGACGAACGCGAGCACTTTATTGCGCATCAGGTTGATGCCAAGGGACTGTGCCAGCTCGTCACCGTTGCGGATGGCAATAAAGGTGCGGCCCAGCAGCGACCGGGACAATCGCCCCATGAACCAGATGGCAAACACCAGAAACGCCAGCACCAGGTAGTAGAAGGGTGTGGTGTCCGTGAAGTCCACCAGGCCAAAACCATAGGGCGCGGCGATGTCTCGGACACCAACGGCGCCATGGGTCAGCTCTTCCCACTTGTCCATCAGCAGGTAGATGATGAAACCCACACACAGGGTGAAAATGGCAAAGTAGTGCTCTTTCAGGCGCAGCGAGACAATGCCCACCAGAAACCCCAACACCGCAGTCATCACCAGCGCAGCTGCAAAGGCAGGCCAGAAACTCCAGCCATAGTCGGCCGTCAGCAGCCCAAGGGTATAGGCACCGATGGCAAAGAAACCGCCGTGGGCCAGGTTCAGCTGGCCGCAGAAGCCAGTGATGATGTTCAGCCCATAGACCGCTATCGCCCAGACAAAGGCAGTGGCCATCACATAGACCTGGTATTCATTCGCTGCAACCAGCGGGAACAGCACGGCAAAGGCCAGCATCAGGTATTTCGCCGCTGGCGTCATCAGCAGGGATGCGAATTTGAACATGATCAGTGCGCCCCCTTCGCGAACAGGCCCTGTGGGCGAATGGACAGGATCAACACCAACAGCCCGAAGGCAATGATGTCCTTGTAGGAAGTGGAGATGTAGAAGCCTCCGAGCGCCTCGGCGAAGCCGATAATCATGCCTCCGACGATGGCACCGGGAACGCTGCCCATGCCACCGAGGATGATGATCACGAACGCTTTCATGATGACCAGATGCCCCATGGCCGGGTACACCAGGTTGATGGGCGCGTAGAGGGTGGCGGCAAACGCGGCCAGCATGCCGGAGATGGCAAAAGTCATCATCGCCACCCGGTTGGCATCAATCCCCACCAGGAAGGCGCCGTCACGGTTCTGGGCCATGGCGATGATGGTCGCACCGGTCATGGTCTTGCGCAGGAACAACTGCAACGCCACCACCAGCACAAACGCACCGGCGATGATCAGCAGGCGCTGTTCCGGGATGATCAGACCGTTGAAGTTGAGGATACCGGTGAAGGGCGAGGACATACGGCGGAAGTCCGAGCCCCAGAACATCTGTACCACCGCTTCCAGAAACAGCAGTATGCCGATGGCGGCAATCTTGTCATGAATGGGAGGCGAGTGCCTCAGGGGATGGAAGACCAGGCGTTCACACAGTATCGCGAGCACGGCAACCACGGCGGCCGAGCCGGCCATGGCCACCCAGTAATGTGCGCCCAGGTCCACCATGAAGAAGTAGGACATGAAGGCACCCACCATATACAACGCACCGTGTGCGAAGTTCGGTATGTGGAGAATGCCGTAGACCAGGGTCAGACCCAGGGCTACGAGACCGTAGATACTCCCAAGGGTTAACCCATTGATGATTTGTTGAAAGAAAAGGCTCAAGTGTGCTCCTCCGCTGTTTTGTTGTTGTAGCGAGTTATGCGGTTTCGGGCAGGACCTTGCGGCCCTGCAGTAGCATGATGAAACAATTACACCGAACGTCTCGTATGTCAATATTTAGAACGTTATTCCGCAGTGCAGAATTAACACTTCGTTAATAGTGAGTTCTATGCCTTGTTCTTCCACTCTTCTTCCTGGAGTGCACGCCACATCAGCTTGCCCGTGGGTGACTTTGGCAGCTCATCCACAAACTCGATGATTTCAGGTACTTTGTAAGCTGCCATCTGCTCCTTGCACCAGCTGACAATGTCGGCCTTTGTCGTCGTTGCATCCCCCTCCGGTGTCAGCACAATGCAGGCTTTCACCGTTTCTCCACGCTTGGGGTGCGGCGACGAAATGATGCATACCTCGTGGATAGCGGGGTGCCGGTACATCAGCCCCTCCACCTCGGAAGGCCAGACCTTGAAGCCAGAGGCGTTAATCATCCGTTTCACCCGGTCCACCATGAAGAAGTAGCCCTCTTCGTCGTAGTAACCGAGATCACCGGTGCGAAAGAAGCGCTTGCCGTCGATTTCCACGAACGCCGCTTCCGTTTCCGCCGGCCGGTTCCAGTAGCCCTGGGTCACTTGGGGGCCATTGGAGACAATTTCACCAACCTCTCCCGGGCCTTTCTCTTCCAGGGTCTCGACATCTATGATGCGGCTGTCCACATCGAATACCGGAATGCCCAGGCACTGGGGTTTGGGATGGTCCGGCGGATTGATGTGGGTGGCGGCCATGGTCTCCGACAGGCCATAACCCTCAATATAGTCCAGTCCGGTCATGGTCTTGAGCTTGGTGGCCACCGCTTCCGGCATGGCCGCCCCGCCCCCGCCAATGGTATTGAGGCTGGTCAGGTCATATTTGCCAATATCCGGGTTCGACAGGAAATCCACTGCCATGGTGACGATATTGGTCCAGCCGGTGACTTGGTAACGCTCAATCAGCCTGGCGGCGGTGGTGCGGTCCCAGCGGGTCATGATGACGGAGGTGGAGCCACTGTAGATCGGGCTGTTCATGGAACCGGTCATGCCGGTCACGTGGAAGAATGGCAGTGTCGCCAGCTGCACAGTATCGGCGGTGCTCAGGTTCCAGTACGCCCGATGGACCGCCGTGGCCATGACACTGCGGTGAGTGTGCATGCAGCCCTTGGGCGCGCCAGTGGTCCCGGAACTGTATGGAATCACCGCCAGGTCATCCGGGCCGGCGGTATGGGCCTTCGGCTTATGGTTCCCGGCCTGCGCCTGCTCCCAGGTCACGATGCCGGGAATGTCTTTTGACCAGGGCGGAGCAGCCACTTCTGCCGGCAACTCCAGATCTGTGTCCTTGTTGATGTAGGTGCTGTAGGACGCCACCACAACCTGGTCCAGGTCCGTGTTTTCCAGCAACGGAGCGATAAAGCCCGCCAGTTCCTGACCGGCCAGGCAGACCCTCGCACCGGTATCGGCAATATAGTGCTCCAGCTCGGCGGCACGGTTCATCGGATTTACCGGAATCACCACAGCGTCGGCCCGGAGTATGGCGTAGTAAGCAATCACGTACTGGGGCGAGTTCTGCATGTAAAGCAGTACCCGGTCACCCTTGCTGACCCCCTGGGCCTGAAGATAGCCGGCCATGGATTCCACCTCGGCCAGCAGCTGGCTGTAGGTCATCGGCGCGTCGTAAAAAATGACAGCCGTATGATCCGGGTACCGCAGCGCGGAAATCTCCAGGTTGGTGACTACACTGGTGTCCGGCAGTGTCATGGTTTTCGGCAGTTCTTTCGGCCAGACCTTGTGGTGGCGTGTAAATGTCATTGTTGTGATCCCCTCATTCAATTCAATTGGCCGCAACGGCGACCAGATCAAATGCCCCAGCGTCCCCGGGCCCCGCATCCCCCGGAAGCGGGGCCTCGTGGCGCAACGGCGTTATGGCGATGGCTTTTTCCCGCAGTACGGTGACATCTTCATCCGGTGCATCGATGTGCCGGGAGCTGCGGTCAAACCCCAGCCACCAGTACGGCAGGCTACGGGCGTCCTGCCCCGCCAGCAGGCGGGGCCGCTGGATCGAGCCGGTGGACTGACGGCACCATTGCGCCTGCCGGATCACCCCCGCATCACAGGCCGGAAAGTTCACGTTCCAGGCCCGGCTTTCACCTGGCTGCCAGAGCTTGCGGACAACCCGCTCCCCGAACACCGACACCGGCGACCAGTCCACACCCTCGCGGCTGAGGAAGGCCTGGCTGAGCGCAAAGGCGGGTATCCCCATGTGTTCCGCACTGAGCACGGCACCCACGGTTCCCGAGTACTGCACCGAGTCACTGATATTGGCGCCGCAGTTGACCCCGGACAGCACCAGGTCCGGCGGGGTTTCCCCAAACCACTGGGCCAGCGAATACAACACGCAATCCGCCGGCGTGCCGGACACCGCGTAACGGTTTTCACCCTTCTCGTACACCCGCAACGGGTCATGGATGGAAATGCTCTGGCCGGCTCCGCTACGATCATGTTCCGGCGCCACCACCCAGACCTCCTCCGCCAGGTTGCGGGCGATCCGCTCGAGAATCGCCAGGCCAGGCGCGTTGATGCCGTCGTCGTTGGTGATAAGAATGCGACGGACAATCGGCTCTGCTATTGCGGCAGACTCACTCATGGCTGGTCTCCTCCACTGGCAATTCTCCAGCCCACATCCGCCAGCTGACTCGCACGTTTGCCTACCTGCAGGGCGTCGGCGTTGGCGGCATTACCCTGCAACGCCCGGGCGTAGACGCCCTGAAGAATGGCCGCCAGACGAAACAGCGAAAACGCCAGGAACACATGCCAGTCGGCAATGCCATCACGGCCGGTCTGCTTGCAGTAGCGCGTGATGGTTTCCTGCTCATCGGGAATGCCGAGAGCTTCCAGATCCTCGCCCTGCAGCCCACGCATGCCCTCCATATCGGACGGCAGGTGGTAGGGCAAACAGTAATAGGCCAGGTCGGCGAGCGGATGCCCCAGGGTGGACAGTTCCCAGTCCAGAATGGCGATCACTTCGGGTTTGTCCGGGGCCAGCATCAGATTGCCGAAGCGGTAGTCACCGTGGGCGATGGCACATTCGTCGGTGGATGGCAGGTTCTCGGGCAGCCACTCCATGAGTTTATCCATGGCGGGCATGTCGTCGGTTTTGGATGCCAGGTACTGTTTGGTCCATCGCGATACCTGCCGCGCGACGTAGCCTTCGGGGCGACCATAGTCCCCCAGTCCCACCTGATGAACATCCACTGAGTGCAGCGCCGCCAGGGTATCAATGGCAGAGTAATGCGCGGGCATCCTCTCTTGACGATCCATAGCCCGGAGAGCCGGATGGCTGAAGATACGGCCCTCCAAATAGTCCATGACATAGAACGGTGTGCCTATGATGGTACTGTCTTCACACAGAGCCCTGGTTTTCGGGACGGGCACGTTGGTGTATTCGGATAGGGCACGCATGACTTTGTGCTCCCGTTCTACCATGTGGGCAGAGGGCAGGGTTTTCCCTGGCGGCTTTTTCCGCAATACAAATTGGCCGCTGTCAGTATCCAGCAGAAACGTGGGATTGGACTGCCCGCCTTGGAACTGCTTGACCTCCAAGCGGCTACCTATCCCTGGCATCTCTTTTTGAAGCCAAGCCAGAAGCCTGGATTCCTCAAACTGATGTGCTGGCAGGACGTCTACCAGTTCGGGGTTCATGGTCATCTTTACTGTTGCCTTCATTTATTGCGTGGCAGCCCGGTTTTGGGGGCAGCGGCCGGCGGGTGGGGGTGTCTTTCTTCCGGGAAAAAGAACTCGCTGCGCTCAGACATCTTTATTCCCTGCACAAAGACACCCCCACCCACCTGCCTCGGCATACTTCGGCGATGCCTTATTAACAGATGGTTTCACCGCCGTCTGCGACGATCACCTGACCGGTAACGTAGGCACTCGCTTTTGTTGACAGGAAGACTGCCAGCCCAGCGATGTCGACCGGATCACCGATTCTGCGCAGCGGAGTTTTATCCTCAGCGCGTTTGACGCGCACAGGGTCTTCCCACAAGGCTTTGGCAAAGTCGGTCTTGATCAGACCGGGGGCTATGCTGTTAACCCGAATGCCTTTCGGCCCCCACTCAACGGCCAGATTGCGAGCCAGCGCCGCTTCCGCTGCCTTTGAGACGCCATAAGTGCCGATGGTCGTGTTGCCCCGGATTCCGGCGATACTGGATAGAAGAACAACAGCGCCTTCGCCTTTCTCGGCCATCTGCGGCAGCACCATGTTGGTCAACCAGAACGTACCTTTGACGTTGGTGTCCATGATCTTGTCCCAGGCATCGTCGGTCATCTCTGCGGTGGTGCCGTAGACCGGGTTGGTAGCGGCGTTGCACACCAGCACATCGATGGAACCCCAGGCTTCGTTGGTCTTGTCCACCAGGTTTTGAAGGTCTTCTTTCTTGCCCACGTGACAGGGAATGGCGATGGCCTCGTAGCCTTGCTGCTTCAGCTCGTTGGCGACCTGTTCACAGGCGTCGGCCTTACGACTGGAGATCACGACCTTTGCACCCAGCCGGGCCATTTCTTCGGCGATGGAACGGCCGATACCTTTGGTGGAACCGGTGATAAGGGCGACTTTTCCGGTCATATCAAACAGTGGGTTGTTCATAATTCAATCCTCATGCACTGAAGCATGGGAGTGGCCGGGGTGATGTCCTTCCGGGACTGTGCAAAACAGGGATGTTTTGCTCAAGCCTACATGGACGTATTCACGGCGTGTCCCGGAAGGACATCGCCCCGGCCGCTCTCCCTCTGATTCAGCGGTTTGGGTTTAGCGGTATTGGCGAAGTTCGATCTTGGCCACGGAATCCAGGTGCACCTCGTCAGGACCGTCCGCCAGCCTCAAGGTCCGGACGTGAGCCCAGGCCTTCGCCAGGAAAGTGTCCTGGGACACACCTGCACCACCGTGAACCTGAATCGCACGATCAATGATCTTCAGCGCCATACTCGGGGCGATCACCTTGATCATAGCGATTTCCTGGCGGGCCACCTTGTTGCCCACGGTATCCATCATGTGCGCCGCCTTCAGCGTCATCAGCCGCGCCTGCTCAATTTCGATGCGGCTGCGGGCGATGTCCTTGCGGATGGAATCGAAGCTGGACAGCGGCTTGCCGAAGGCTTCGCGGGCATTGGCACGCTGACACATCAGCTCCAGGGCGCGCTCGGCCACACCGATGGTGCGCATGCAATGGTGGATGCGGCCCGGTCCAAGGCGACCCTGGGCGATCTCGAAACCACGGCCCTCACCCAGCAGAAGGTTCTCCACCGGCACCCGCACGTTGTCGTAGTGAATCTCGGCGTGGCCATGGGGCGCGTGGTCATAACCGAACACCGTCAGCGGACGAATCATCTTCACCCCCGGCGTATCCAGGGGCACCAGAATCATCGACTGCTGCTTGTGCTTCTCGGCATCCGGGCTGGTCTTGCCCATGACGATGGCGATCTTGGCAGTGGTCGTCATGGCTCCAGAAGACCACCATTTGCGACCGTTGATCACATACTCATCACCTTCGCGGCGGATCTCACAGGCAATATTGGTGGCGTCCGAGGAAGCAACATCCGGCTCAGTCATGGAAAAACAGGAACGGATTTCACCGTCAAGCAAAGGCTTCAGCCACGTGTCCTGCTGCTCTTTATTGCCATAGCGGGCAATGGTTTCCATATTGCCGGTATCCGGCGCGGAGCAGTTGAACACCTCCGGAGCCATGGCGGAACGGCCCATCACCTCACACAAGTGCGCGTATTCGTAGTTGGTCAGCCCCGCGCCGAATTCGCTTTCCGGCAGGAACAGGTTCCACAGGCCGGCGGCTTTTGCCTTGGCCTTCAGCTCTTCAACGATAGGTACCGGAGCCCAGCGGTTCTCCGCCTGCTCGACCTGCTCATGGTGCCTGTGCTCATTCGGATAGATGTAGACATCCATGAATTCGTGAAGCTGCGCCTGCAGCTTTTTGGCTTTGTCAGACAGCTCTAACATGTCCAGTACCTCATTGATTGGTTGTCGTGGGCCGGCTGTTGCAACGCCGACGTATCTGCTGGTGTTGTACAAATCAGATTGGCACACCGTCCGGTTTCTCACTGCCGGAGCGAAGACGAAAGGTGCCTTCGGCGATGGCCAGCAGGTTGCCCTGGTCGTCGTGGACTTCCCCGCTACTGTTGAAAATGCGGGTGCCTCCCGCCCGTTTGCGGCCGGTGACCCGGATAGTGCCGCCAGAGCACTGGCCGGTGAAGGTAGTGGTCAGGGACAGGGTAATGGCTTTGCGCATGCGGCCAGGGTAGGGGCAGTATGTGCCCGCTTCGGCCATGGCAACGTCCAGCAGGGAAGTGAGCACCCCACCGTGAATGACACCACCCAGATTCAGATGGTGCGGCGCCAGAGCCAGCTCGATCACCGCCTCATTCTCCCGCCAGGACACTTGCTGGTACCCCAGCAGGCTGTGAAATCCCGGCAGATCCTCGCCACCCCGGATAGGCAGGTTATCGTCATTCATCACACTTTCATCCCCGGCAGGTTGAGAGACGCGGTATTGCCGCCATCTACGGGTAGCGCCTGGCCCGTAATATAGCTGGCGTCGTCACTGGCCAGGAAAAGGATCGCTGCGGCAATTTCTTCCGGCGCACCGTAACGGCGCAATTCACAACGGGAGCCCAGTTTGTGGGCTTTTTCATGGGTGCGGGCGTAGTCGAATACGGCCTGGGTCATCCCGGTTTCCACCAGCCCCGGACACACGGCATTCACCCGTATATTGTCGTTACCCAGGTCGCAGGCCGTGGTCATGGTGAGGTTGATCACCCCGGCCTTTGACGCACTGTAGGCATTCCCCCCCGCGCCGGAACGGATACCCGCCACAGAGGCGGTATTGACAATGGAGCCCAGCTTTCGGGCCTGCATGTGGGGGGCCACATGCTTGATAAACAGCATGGTGCCTATCAGGTTCACCGCCAGCACCTTTTCCCATTCGTCCCGATCATTGCCGGTAATGTCCGGGTGGTCACCACCGGTACTGGCAATGCCGGCAACGTTGCACAACACGTCAATCCGGCCAAACGTGGAGATGGTTTCTTTCACCAGGGCGCTGACCCGCTCCTCATCCGCCACATCACCAATGCGGCGCAGGGTTTCCGCGCCTTCGGGCATCAGGCCTTCGGTATCCAGCAGGCCCGCCTCGGAACGATCGACCATCATGACCTTCGCACCTTCGCGGGCCAGCCTGACTGCGGTGGCCCTGCCGATGCCGCTCCCGGCGCCAGTAACGATGGCTGCCCGATTGTCAAAACGCCCCATGCCGATGCTCCTTTTTGTGGTTTGTTGCGTCGTCATAAAATTCAGCTTGACTGTAATTTGTCACGCCATACGGTTTTGAGTCAATATATTCGGAAGTTAATTTCACTAGATAAAACACAATGACGCCGAGACACTAAAAAATGAAAAGCATGCAGCAACTTCCGGTCTACGCTCCCACCGACCCCGAAGAAACCATGGAAGCCCTCGGCCACCGTATCCAGCACCTGGCCATGGAGCGCCCCGACCATGTCGCACTCATTGATGGCGAGTCTCAACTCAGTTGGCATGAGCTGATAAGGCGCGCCAATCGCATTGCCAATCGGCTTCGGTCCGCCGGCCTGAGACAGGGTGATGCCGTCGCCGGGTTGTCGGAAAACAGCATTGACTACGTTGCGCTGTACCTGGGCACCCTGGTGGCCGGCGGCTGCATGGTGCCACTCTCTGGCATGGCCAACGGCGAGAGCCTGGCACTGATGCTGGAGGATTGCGGGGCCCGTTTCCTGTTTGTATCGCGGAAAAATGCAGGCCTATTTAAAAGTATGGCCAACAGGCTCGAAACGCTCGGCTCCGGGCAGTGTATAGGGCTGGATGGTCCCGCCCCGGGGCTGGAGCAGGATCTTGAATCCTGGCTTGGAGAGATTGATGCCGGGGCCAGCCCCGCCAGGGTTACCCTGGATGATCCCTTCAATATCATCTACAGCTCCGGCACCACCGGCACACCCAAGGGCATTCTGCACGACTACCGGTTCCGCCAGCGCCAGATGGTTCGCATGAGCCGGTTCGGACTGGACGGCGACGCCATTAACCTGGTCTCCACGCCGATGTACTCCAACACCACCCTGGTGTCGGTACTGCCTACCCTGTTCCATGGTGGCACCCTGGTACTGATGGCGAAATTTGATGCCCGGCGGTTCCTGGAACTGGCCGAACATTACCGCGTAACCCATGCCATGCTGGTGCCGGTGCAATATCAACGTATCCTCGCCGACCCGGAATTCGACCGTTTCGACCTGTCTGCCTTTAAGTTGAAGCTCTGCACCAGCGCCCCGCTGACTCCAAGCGTCATCAGGGAAGCCATGGAGCGCTGGCCCGGCAATATCCGTGAGGTGTACGGGCTGACGGAAGGCGGGATTTCAACGAGCCTGGACTGCGCTGCACATCCGGACAAATGGGACTCGGTGGGAACACCCACCGAGGGAGCGGAAGTCCGGGTGATTGACGAGCAGGGCAATGAACTGCCCCGGGGTGAAACCGGGGAAATCGTGGGCCGCGCCATTTCCATGATGCGGGGTTACATCAACCGCGAGGAACAGACCCGCGAGATGCTCTGGACCAGTCCTGAGGGACTGGTGTTCTATCGCAGCGGGGATATGGGGCGCATCGACGAGGATGGCTTTGTCTATATCCTGGACCGCCGCAAGGACATGATCATTTCCGGGGGGTTCAACATCTATGCCGTGGATCTTGAAAAGGTATTGCAGGCTCACCCCGCCGTTGCCGATGTCGCGGTGATTGGCATTCCCAGTGAACAATGGGGTGAGACACCGCTGGGATTGGTGGTACGAAAACCCGGCCAAGTGCAGGAGGAGGCAGAGATTCTCGAGTGGGCTAACGAACAGCTGGGGAAAGCCCAGCGCCTGGCCGCCATTGAATTCCGCCCGGAACTGCCTCGCTCCACCATTGGCAAGGTACTGAAACGGGAGTTGCGGGCGCCTTACTGGTCCTGAAATCCAGCCCCCGTCGGTACTCTAGCGCCTGTTCATCCCCGCCAGGGCGGCGTGGCAATCATCGGACCGGAGCCGCTCGGCAAATACCACGCGCTCCCGTTCGAGAGCCTCGCTCACCGCTTCACGCCAGGGGGCCTTGATAAGTCTTTTGCTGGCCCTCAGAGCCTCCCGGGGTTTGGCAACAAGCCTTCTGGCCTGAGCCAGCGCCTCTTCCACCGCCTGGCCGTCATCGACTACACGGCTGACCAGCCCGCATTCCCGTGCTTCCTCGCCGTTCAGGGTATCGCCCATCAGCAACAAATCCGCGGCACGCCGTGATCCCAGGTGTAGTGGCATGGTCACGGTAGAGCCTGCTTCCGGCACCAGCCCCAGGTCCACAAACGCAGTCTTGAAACGCGCGGAACGGCCTGCAATCACAGAATCACAATGCAACAGCAGGGTAGTGCCGATGCCAATGGCCAGCCCTTCCACTGCTGCGATAACCGGCGTGTCACACTCCATCAGTGTTTCGATAAAGGCGAGGCCCGCGGAGGGTTTCGGACTGGCATCCGTGGCACGGGCACGGAAATCCTCAAGGTCATTGCCGGCGGTAAACACACCGCCTTCACCACTGATTACGATGGCATTCACGCTGGTGTCTGCCGCCGCCTGGCTCACACCGTCGGCCAGTGCCCGATACATATCGCGGGTCAATGCATTTTTCTTGTTTGCCCTGCTGATCACCAGGTGAACCACACCCGGCTGATTTTCCGTGATGATCATTCTGATCTCCCCAATGGACTAAACTTTGGTAATGGATATTGCCGACTATCCTATTGCAAAAACCAAAGTGTGTGTTAGATTCAGATACACGGATTCATTCTGCAGTCGCATGTTTTGCAGAGCGAAACATAAAACAGGACGTCCAACACAATAATGATCGAGGTCCAGCAATGAAGATGCTAACCACCGCCAGAAAAAATCTGACCGTTTACGGCTCCGCCCTGACCCTCGCCGCTGCCCTGACCAGCACCGCGGTTGCCGCCGAGGAAACCTATACCTGGAAGGTCCAGTCCCACTGGCCGGGCGCCAGCTCTTCCTACAAGGACAGTCTCGTGCGCCTGAAAGATGTACTGGATGAGCGAACTGACGGCCGCCTGAAGCTGGAGCTGTATGAGTCCGGCTCCCTTTTCAAGGCGAAGGAAACCTTCAACGCCGTCAGCCGGGGCATCCTTGAAATGGGCACTATCTCGCCATCCTACGCCCAGGACAAAATAAGCCTTGCGGGTGTTGCTTCCGGGCTGCCTCTCGCTTTCGAGACACCGGCTGAAGCCGCCTACTTCCACATGAACATGGGCTTTGAGGACATGCTCAAAGAGGAAGCCGCGGAACACAACGTCTACTGGGCCACCGACAAGGTCTACCAGACCGAAATGGTGGTAAAGGAGCCGATCGAGAGCATGAAGGACTTCAAGAGCCTGAAGATCCGCTCTTCCGGCGCCCTGGAGAAATGGCTGGATGAAGCCGGCGCTTCCACCTCATACATCGATGGCAGCGAACTCTACTCCGCCCTGGACTCCGGCATCGTTGATGGCGCCCACTGGGGTGCAGCCCAGGGCGCTTACAGCATGAGCCTGTATGAAGTGGCCAAATACCATGTCAAGCCATCACTGAACGTGGCGGGCACCGACGTCATTATCGTCAGCCAGAAAGCACTGGATAAACTGCCCGAAGACATGCAGAAGACGCTCAAGGACGCCCTGAAAGAACAGTTCTGGGTTCGTACCAATGAATACGAGCACAAGGAAAAGGTCACCCTGCAAAAAGCCGTTAGGGAAGAGGGTGTTCAGATCAACGAATTACCCGACGACGTGAAAAAAGAGCTGCTCGCGTCCGCTCAGGTGATCTGGGACGAAGAAGCCGAGCGCAGCGACAATGCCCGGAAGGCAGTGGAGATGGTGAAGGGCTACCTGAAAGATCTGGGTCGTCTGTAAGGCCCATCCGAGAGATCGGGCCTTCATGACGGGGCCCGATCTTTTTATTGAGGACACCTGAAACCGCAAGCACGCCTTGCGCCGGAGGCAATACCATGCGTGCCATCAGTGCATTCATGACCGGGGTTACACGACTGAACGAGATGGTGGGCCGCTGGATTTCCTACCTTGTCCTGTTCATGTTTCTGATCCTTCTGCTGGCAGTTGGCTGTCGCTACCTGCTGAGCTCCCCGATCTCCTGGGCCAATGAGCTGACCCAATACCTGTTCGGCGTCTACGCCATCATGGCCGGGGGTTACCTGCTCGCCCACAACGCCCATGTCAATGTGGACCTTCTCCATAACAGGTTCGGTCGCCGGGGCCAGGCTATCCTCGATCTGTTCACATCGGTGATGTTCTTTACCTTTACGCTGGCACTGCTCTACTTTGCCACCGACATGGCGCTGGAGTCCTTCGGCAACCGGGAGACATCCAATTCAAGCTGGGATCCACCCATCTGGCCGGTCAAGGCATTCCTGCCTATCGGCACTTTCCTTTTGCTGCTGCAGGGGATCGTCAAGTTTCTCCAGGACATCGCCATCGTTTTCAACCTGAGTTACTACCAGCCCGAGATTGAGCAACCCACAGAGTCGGAGAAGGACGCATGAGCACCGAAATACTCACCCTGCTGTTTTTCGGTGCACTGCTGTTCTTCCTGCTCCTGGGTCTGCCCCTGGCGTTCGTACTTGGCGGCGTGTCAGTGGTCTTCCTGTACTTCACCTGGGGCTTTGATTCCTTCTACATGGTTGCCTCCCAGATCTGGAGCACCATGGGCAGCTTCACCCTGGTGGCCATTCCACTGTTTGTATTCATGGCAATGATTCTGGAACGAACGGGGGTCGCCCGGGACCTTTACCGGATGATGCACCTGTGGGTAGGCGGCCTCAAGGGTGGCCTTGCCATCGGCACCCTGCTGATCTGCGCCATTTTTGCTGCCATGGTGGGCATCAGCGGTGCCGCCGTGGTGGCCATGGGCACCATTGCGCTGCCCTCCATGCTTGAGCGGGGCTATGACAAGAAAATGGCCCTGGGTGTTATCAATACCGGCGGGGGCTGGGGCATCCTGATTCCACCTTCGATCCTGATGATCCTCTACGCCCTGATTACCGGTGTGTCTGTCGGCAAGATGTTTGCCGCCGGCATTCTGCCCGGGGTACTTCTGATGGTGCTGACCTCCATCTACATCATCGGTCGCTGCTACCTGCAGCCGCATCTGGCACCGGACATCCCCAAAGAGGAGCGGGGCACCTGGAAGGAAAAGTTCCAGGCCCTGCGCGCAGTGCTGCTGCCGATTCTGGTGGTCTTCATGGTGCTGGGCTCGATCATTGGCGGCATCACAACCCCAACCGAGGCTGCGGCCATGGGCGTATTCGGTGCCCTAATTTCCGCTGCTGTCTATCGTGAACTCAATATCGAGCTGCTCAAGGAAGCGTCACTGCGGACTTTCAAACTGACCGGCATGATCATGTGGATCCTGTTTGCCGCCCATGCATTCAGCTCCGCCTACCAGAGCATGGGTGCCCAGAGCATGATCGAGGGCTTCATCCACGATATCCCCGGCGGCCCGTGGGCCATCATCATTTCAATGATGGTTATCACCTTCCTGCTGGCGATGGTACTGGACCCCGTGGGCATCATGCTGATCACGCTGCCGGTATTCATACCTATTGTGGCATCCCTCGGCTTTGATCCCATCTGGTTCGGGATCCTGTTCGTGATCAATATGGAAATCGGGTATATGACGCCACCCTTCGGCTTCAACCTGTTCTACCTTAAAGGGATAGTGCCGCCTAGCATCACCATGCAGGACATCTACTCTTCGATCATTCCCTTTGTCATCGTCGAGATTGTTGGCCTTGCGCTGATCATGATCTTCCCGGAAATTGCCACTTACCTGCCGGATCTGTTCTTCTGAGGCGATCCATCGGATAACGCTTCGCCAGCCTGTTGCGGGCTGGCTGGCGGAGAACTACCTTTAGGGAACTCCCGCCGGATGGAACCGGGAGCTCCCAATCATAAGGAGGCGTTCTCATGAACCCGTTCAAAACATGTTTACTGACAGTTTTCTGCTGCCTGTTTGCGCTGGCCTCAACCGCCCACGCCGAATCACTGACCGACAGCACCGTACGCTCGTTCATCAACAGCCTGGAAACCCTCCAGGGCATGGAAGACGAATTTGAGGGCATGGCCGAGGGTATGTCCAGGGAGGATGAGACTGAGCAAATGCCGGACCTGTCACGGATATTCTCCTCATCAGTCGAAAAGATGAAAGGCCACGGGATGTATCGCCAGCTTGAGGACGTGGTGAAACAGCACGGCTTCTCCAGCCCCGAACAGTGGGGCAAAACCGGCGACCGCATTTTCCAGGCCTGGAGCGCCCTTGAAATGGGCGAGCAGTCCGGGCAGATGAACCAGGAGATGGCCAAAGCGATGGAGGAAATCAACAACAACCCCAACATGAGCGAGGCCCAGAAAGAGCAGATGCGGGAGATGATGGGCGGTGCCATGTCCGCCTACGAGCAGGCGGCCAATGCGCCGGAAGAGGACAAACGTGCTGTTCGGCCGCATATGGACGCTCTCCGTTCGGTAACAAGCGAGGAGGACGACTACTGACACAATGATTGCCTGGATCCTGTTTTGCGGGAACTTCCACGAGCCTGGGTGCCCCGTGGCGACCCCTCACGACGGGACCTGGCTTGATTAAGAACCTGTATAGGAAACATAAGCTGCCTGATAACAGGAAAATTAACATTCTTTTGCAATTCACCCTGTTAATTGGAGCTACGCTGATTATGGTTACTTTCACTTAACAGCGACAAACCAGTTCAAAACAAGAGCTGGAACCACCAGCCTGCTGCCACATCCTGAGAAATCTCCACATCTACCATTTGTGAACACTGGCATGTTCTCAAGGCGGTCATATGAACAGAGAAAGCAGTAGCTACCTTCCCACCATCGAAAATATCTGGTACGCGCAGACATGGTCACAAATGCCGAAATCGGCAAGGCTACTTTTCAGGTTGCTGATGGTTGCTGCATTTCTGGCTGCGGGTACTCTGATCGTATATTTTACCGGCGGCACCAGCTACGCCTACCCCTATGTTGTCCTGCTGCCGGTGTTGTTATCAGCCGTATGGTTTGGATTTGCCGGGGCAATACTCTGCGCAATTACGGGAGGGCTTCTTCTGGGCCCATTGATGCCTCTGGATGTCGCTACCGGCACTTACCAGTCAACGGATAACTGGTTGGCACGAACAGGCTTTTTTATCCTTATCGGTATCTTTTCAGCCGGGCTGTTCCAAAGCCTTCGACAGGCCAATCAACGGCATTTGCAGGCACTTGAGGTTGATCAGAAAACAGGTCTTCGAACACAAGCTGCCCTGATACGTGACCTGGACAGATTGCTTCGGAAGGCGAGCCGGGGCAGACCGCCCACATCCGCAGTCATTCTGCTTCGAATGCAGGACCTGTGGGAAATCCTGCAATCAATGGGCGCCGACACGGCTGAATATGTGGTCAAAGATGTAGCCAGACGGATCAGCCAGAATATCGGCATACCTCATCAGGTTTACCGGTTCAGCAAATCCGAGCTGACAATATTAATCTCCGCAGCCTCCCAGGAAGAGGTAGGCGCCATTTTCGAGGTAGCCCAGAAGATTGGCGAGGAAGAAACGACTGTAAACGGCATTCCGTTACGCGTCCAGATTGTGGCCGGGAGTTACCTGATTGACGCAAACGATAAAGATGCTGAGATTGCCATAAATCGTGCACGAACCGGCCTGTCCGTCGCAATCGAGAATAATGCCCCCTACCGCTGTTATGACTCGATGTTTGATCAGAAAACGGCGGAGCGCGTGCAACTCATAGCGCGAGTGCGCGACGGGCTGGCCAACCAGGAGTTCCAGCTGTTCTACCAGCCAAAGATATGTTTGCGCACCGGCCAGCACGTTGGTTCGGAAGCCCTGCTGCGTTGGTTCAACCATGAGAACAGAATGGTTATGCCAGGACTGTTCATGCCAAAGGTGGAAAGTACAACGCTCATAGATCCTGTGACCCGGTTCGTGATCGCCAGGGCCTGCGAAAATATCCGGTCGCAGTACCTGATGCCCGTCAGCCTGAATTTCGCCATCAACAACCTGATGAATCCATCTTTGATCGGTGATCTGGAAAGGATAGTGAGGTCTTATGGCGTTAACCCCGAATCTCTGGAGATAGAGATTACGGAAGGCGCATTAATCCAGGATCCGACGCACGCCAAGGAGGCCGTTGCAAGCCTGCGGGAGCAGGGCTTCAAGGTCAGCCTGGACGATTTTGGCACCGGGTATTCATCGTTTCAGTACCTGTCCCACCTGCCGCTGTCGGGATTGAAGATCGACCGGGCTTTTGTCACTGACCTGGAGACCAGCGCCGATGCCCGTACAATCATGGAGTCCATGATTTCCATGGCCCGGGCGTTGAAGCTCCAGGTTACTGTCGAAGGAATAGAAACCGCCGGGCAACAGAAGATTGTGACTGACCTGGGGGCCGACCTGGCACAGGGATTTTATTTCTCACGGCCTCTTCCCTTGTCGGAGTACCAACAGTGGGCAAGGGACCTCCAGCAAAGCTCATAGCTGGAGAGGAAGAGGTCCAGAAGCTGGGATTGAGGCACGCTTTACGAAAAACACCCGGCCACCGTTTTGGCGGGGCACGCAGCTGTCTTCAACCGGCTTTGTAGTACCTTAATCCTGTAAGCCCTGGATTTCCGCAAACCGACGAATCCAGGGCTTTGCCTTGCGCAAAGCATCCGGAAGATTCAGAAAGGCGCCGCGAGCCGCGCCGTAATTGGCGTAACTTCCATAAACCACTGAATACCGGACTTTACCGTTACGGCTGGATTCCACGACAGCGGCTTGCCTGGCGATCCCATGTTCTGCCAGGAAGTGGTCCAGGCTCGACCTGGAACCAACCGTTGATAGCTGTATCGTGAAGTTGTCCTCCGGTTGTCGTGAAACCCATGAGGGAACGATCGCTGGCGATTTATCGGCCGCCCCGGTCTGCCCGGCAAACTCAACGTTCCTGTTCTTCCCTGCTCCTTTATTGCTGGCGGGCAAGTCTTTAGTGAGCCACAGGTCCACGCCACTGACAAAATCTCCACTGGTGGGCACGTCCACTACGCGAAATCCGTTAGCCTCCCAGCCCTCTTTCCGTATTTGCTCCGGGTTAACCTGCATCCAGTACTGCCCTGGCGCAATTGCCGAAAAAATATAGAACCCGTCCCACGCTGTCGCGGTGGTGGCAATAACTTTCATAGCCTCATCAAGCAACTGAAGCTGAATTCCGCCCACGCCCCGGTCCGTTCCTTCAGCCTCCCCACTCAACAGAAACACCGTACCGTCGATCTCGCTTGTCAGCCGAATCGGTAAATCCAGTTTGATGACGTGGCCAGGCCGGGGCATCAGGCTCACGCCGGGTATAGCCGGCTGCCACTGGGGATCGATAAGACTTGAGTCATTGATAGCGATATCGACGTAGCGATTGACAGACAGGCGTTCGATTCGGGCTATCCCGGCTTCGTTCGTAGTCGCTTCCCGGTATGCGCCATTGACCAGGAAGCCAACCCCAGGAACTGGCTCTTCTCCCACATCCATGATGTTATTACCGTTCTCGTCAAGGAACACCTGAACAGAAGCGGCACCGTATCCAGCCATTGGCTGGGCGGCAAAGTTCCAGTTCGTGTCCCGGCCGTCGCGGCCCAATCCCAGGAAAAAGCGCAACCCGACACCATAATCTCCGTCTGTTGCATATTGCCCGGTTACACCAAGCCCATAACGACCAAGGCTTTTGGAAAACCCAGCGTTCCACAGGGTAACGGAGTCGTTGAGGTGGTGTGTACCTCCCCCCGTGACGCGGTATCCCCGGGCAAGGTCATAGTCCCCGGTCAGCGATAGGGAGGTGACATCACTCTCAGGGGTGACATCGTAGTTAACTACACTCCGGAACCCCAGACCGAGGAACCGGCGACTCACCAGCAGACTTCCCTGCAGGCGATCATAGGACGGCCGGTCCTGCCAGCTCAGGGTGTTGGTAAGCGCCGTCCGACGCACGTAGGCTGAAGTCCTGAAATTCAGCTCGGTTTCCACCTCCCCCGATTCCAGTTGGTCATGACGTACCGCCAACACGGCCGGGAGATGGGTTCGCGCACCCAGAGGCAGTCTTCCGGAGAGCCTGACCTCATCACGAATGCTTACCGGGTCCGGAACCGGCAGGAATTCATCACTGACAAAGTCCTGAAGGATGAACCGGTCTGCATCGACTGCAATCCCGAATATACGGGACTGGACTCCAACTCCCCAGAGTCGTCCCCCGTCGTTTGCCTGGATGTAGCTTGTGTCCAGCGCATAGGACTCCAAAAAAGTTAGCACACCCAGGGTACCGTAACGACGTTCGGTATCTCCCGTGAAGGCGCTGACATAGCTTGTGCTGACCGTGGTTTTTCCGGTGAGGCCGAATTCGAGTTGGGCAATGGAGCCCGGCTGCCCGAATTCGTCGTTATGACCCACGAAGTTGTAATTCACCTCGCCGGGGCGGACCAGGGAACTGTCCAGATCATAGCTATACTCTTCCGTTCGGGTCTGGCCAAGGGGGCCGTTGAAAACAAGCCGGAAATCATTGCGCCCGTAACTCAGCGGCAGGTCTTCAAAGCGGTATCGCCCGTCCACATCCGGCACCCGGAAATCGATGAGCGCTCCATTGTAGTAGAGCTCCACATCCCAGCCCGGGGCCAGGTCACCATCAAACGTCTGGCTGTCGAAACTGACAGGTTGTGTCAGGGGCCGGTTACTGATCAGAACGCCTTCGCCACTGCGCCCCCTGGTGAGGTTCTCAACGTTTGGTGATACCAGGCTACCGAATCTGTATGAGCGTGCCTTGAGCGGTCCCAGCAGTTCTCCCCCCGGATGCGTCCTCCCCATCGTGCCCCGAAACTCCGAATCCCGGGTGCCTTCGGCAATGTAGAAGGAAGACTCAAGACCCAGCAGGTCACCGGTAACAAAGGCTGTGTAGCGGGTGTCTGCAACCCGCTTACCGTCACTGCTCCGTATGTCTGTTGCCAGGGTCTGGTCTATGAAGGGGGCATCCACCACGCCATAGGGAGAGGCATGCAGGTTGTACATTGGCGCCTCATACCGACCGGTGTGGCCAGCAACAGCGCCTCCGCTCTGTCTCCGGGCACGGGCCTGCAGGGGCAGCTCCTCAAGAGCAGTGACGCTGAGCACCTGGCTGAAACGCCGGATATCCAGTTCTACGGGAAACCACTGCTCGATCAATGTTTCCGCAACGTAGATATCGTCCGGCTCGGCGAGCACAAGGCTGGAATCCAGAGTGACGGTTTTCCCGGACAGGGTTACCCGGGCATCGCCGATGCTCAGGCTGAAGGTGCGGTCCCTGTCTATGATGTAGCCGCTGGCAACACCCTCAGCCGGGCGAGCCTGTACCGCCAGGGTCAGTATTCGCGACAACTCGCCCAAAGGAACAAGGATATGCTCCCCGGCATCATACGCAGGTATGGCTTCCGCCAGCACCTCAGTCCCCAAGCGGACCTCCAGCAACATCAGGCTGAAGGGCGATTCCGGCTGGGCGGCCCACAGGGGAGGGGCAACAGACACCAGAGCCAACAGGCATAAGCAACGGCTGGTGGCGCTTGCCAGCGCCTTTCCAGGAATCATGGAAGCCCATGTATTCACGAAGTTTAAGGCAGCTTCAACAAGCGCTCTGCCAACAACCCTGCGCCATCTTCTGCTTGCTCCCTATAGACCAGCCTGATGGTTCCACGCCTGATCTGATCAACGCTCAACTGATCCAGTAGTATCGATGCAGCACGTTTGGCATTGGGAGTATAGACAGCCACCCCGTTGGCTCTCCCTGCCACAACAGGAGAGCCCTGTTCGGGGATGAAGGTTGCCAGGATATCCCCGTAGACGGAGCGATTACCGTCACGTTCGATGGTAAACCCAAGAATCGCCCTGTCGCCCTGAATCCCCAGCTCAAGGTCTTCCAGCCGTACCTTTGCCTCGGTAGCTCCATGGCGGACAATAACCGGTATGGTGGCACCCACAAGAGTCCGGACTTTTACACCCACACCGTCTGCATCACTTCCGGTTTTGCCCCCTTGCGTGCCATCCACGTCGGGTTGGCGGCTGAACATCAGGTGAGATCGGTATTCACCGACAGCAAGGCCGGCAGGCTTCCGGACCATGATTCGAACAGTCTGGCCAGCGCCGGGGGGCAGGGTTACCTGACGGGGGGAGTACCTGAGCATGTCAATCGCGAACCGCTCGTCCGGG
The DNA here is from genome assembly GCA_964521055.1 of uncultured Marinobacter sp. Taxonomy (GTDB): domain Bacteria; phylum Pseudomonadota; class Gammaproteobacteria; order Pseudomonadales; family Oleiphilaceae; genus Marinobacter. The sequence goes on along the minus strand of CAZFPG010000002.1, from coordinate 11,362 downwards.
CGCACGACATCAACTTCCGAAAACGCCCCGAACTCGTCCATACGCCGGTTCACCAGCGTGATACGGTAGGTTGCCGTCTGATTGCTATTATTGATCAGCTCAACCTTGGTCGCTCGCTGATTTCCTTCAACAACCAGCCTCGTGGGGTAAATCATCAGCTCGGCAAATGCCAGCGTCGGCAACAATAGAGCCACACAACCGATAACGGTAAGGATGTGACTGTTGAAGCTGCAGGAACGCGACGGAAACAATCTCTTCATCAAAAGCCCCTTGATACCTTGATCGCCCGAACAGCCCATTGCAGGCAACCGCATTCAGTTGTAGTTGACTATGACCGTGAAACTACCGCTGTACTCTCCCGGAGACTGCCCACTTCCCACCTCCAGGGTTGCCCCGACAGAGAGGTCCATGGTTCCTCCACTATTGAGTTGTCCACCTGCGCCAGTTGGCTCGCTGGTGAAGCCTGTCAACGAGAGGTCTGCACCGGGACCAGTAAGTTTCACGGAACCGTCGGAGGGAAGATCAACGTAAAAGGTCGCATCCGGATCCCCCTGGAGGGAGAAATCTGCAGCATGACCCGGTACGGAAGGTATAAGTATGACGGAGCCGCCAGCCGTTCTGTGGCCAGCAGGGGATATAATCACGGTGCCCCCTCCGCCCGCCACCAGGCTACCAAAGGAAAGCGACCGGACTGCCCCGATGGCAAGTCCTTCCTGTGCAGTCAGGTGTGAGCTGAAAAAAAGGAGCAGGATAAACAGAATAATGGCGGATTTCTGTGCCACGGAACTGCTCCTCGTTCTACAGGGGACTCAGCGAGCTATCGTCTCCAGAGTGAAAGTTGAATGGATAGAATCAGTTATATTCAACCGTTACGGTGATATCACCTGCATAGGTACCCGCTGCCTGAGCAGCCCCAACCGTCAACTCGCCGCCCAGATAAATGGATTGAGCGCCACTGGTCAGAGTACCGGCAGTGACCTGGCCTGAGGTGACGCCGCCGGCATCAAGGTCACTGAATACGGCAAGCGCCATGGTCTCTGTCGAGACAGCATCGGTAAGAGATGCCGGAGCAGTCAGACTGATGGAATATGTGGAATCCGCATTACCGGTAACGTCAAACTTGGCAGCTGTCGGCGTGTTGCCTGCCGTGGACAGAATCGTACCACCAGCCGTGCGCGCTCCACTGGTTGAGACGGTAACGGTTCCGCCGGCTCCACGCGCAAAATCGCCGAACACCAGGTCTACTGCTTTGGTTATGGCAATTGGCTCAATAACCGTAGCTGAACTTTGGGTCGTTGCGTCAGCACCGAAACTGACAGCCGGAATGACTGCCATGAATACAACGCCGGCACGGAGAAGAGAAAAGCTGAACTTATTGTTTACTTTGCGCATGGTAACGTCCTTAAACGGAGTTGTGACGCCTGTAGCCAGTGCCACTCAACCCCCAGTGTATGAGGATTAACCAACCACGCAACGAACAACGCTCAAACGTAGGTACGGGTCCCTATAGGTGAAATTGGCAGGGGTCCACCACCGGAGGAAAAATTACTCAGGCCGGCTGCCGGATAGAAGCGTCCACTCCATGATCAGCTCGGTAATACTTGCCACGCCCATTTTCTGCATGACCCGGCTGCGATGAATATCCACGGTTTTCTTGCTGTTCCCCAGACGCTCGCCAATCTCCTGGCTGGTCAGACCCGCTACCATGAGATCCATTACCTCACGCTCACGGGCAGTCAAAGCTCCAAACCGCTGGCTAAAGTCCCGCGCAAGCGCATGCCGTGCGAAAAACTTCTGCCCCCTGCCCAGCACCTCTTTCACCTTCAGCAACAGCTGCTCGTTATCAATGGGCTTCTCCAGAACATCCATGGCACCTGACTGTGTGACCCGGACCGCGGTCTTTATGGTCGCATGCCCGGTCAGCACCAATACAACAAGGTTCAGATTGCGCTTGCTTATCAGCTCCAGCAGCGCCTCTCCACGCATTTTCGGCATTGCAAGATCGAGAATCAGACAACCAGGGCTGCCGTCATAAGCCTCGAGAAAAACCAGCGCATCCGAGTGAATCTGCACGGTATAGCCGGCGTGCCTTAGCAGGCGACGTAAAGAATGGCGAATCCCGAGATCATCATCCACCACATGGACAATGATTCCCTTGTGGCTGTCGGGGATCTGGATGTAGGTATCAGTCATTCCTGGCCAACACAAAAGATGTTTGTCAGATGCAGTATAAAGGCCAGAACCAAAAAAGGCCCGCCATAAATTACGCCGGGCCTTTTTGGCTTTACGAGTGATGAGCCGTTCTAAATGGTCATCACGCCAGCAGGTTGTAAACAAACACAATGGCTACCGCAACCGGAGTCACGAAGCGAATCAGGTTGTACCAGAGGGTAAAGCCCGCTCCTTCCAGGGCCAGGTCGCTCTTCAGTGACTCTTTCGCCACAAACCAGCCTACAAACAGGGCGGTCAGCAAACCGGACAACGGCAGCATCACGTTGGCGGTGAAGAAATCGAGCAGGTCGAAGATGGTATTGCCTTCGAAGCGCTCGAACATGCCCAGGGGCGCAAAGCCGGACCACTCGTTCAGGGAGAGGATGGAAGCAATACCCAGCAGCCAGCAGGCCAGCCCCACCACAATGGTGCTACCTGCACGGCCAAAGATCAGTTTGTCTTCCAGCCATTCAACGACCGGCTCCAGCAGTGAAATCGCTGACGTCCAGGCAGCGAACAGCAGCAGCACAAAGAACAGGGCGCCGAATACACTGCCCATTGGCATCTGACCAAAGGCCAGCGGCAGGGTCTGGAAAATCAGGCCAGGACCCGCACCGGCTTCCAGGCTGTTGGCAAACACTACCGGGAAGATCGCGAGGCCCGCCAACAGCGCAACAACTGTATCCATAATGGAAACGGTAACCGCAGTGCGCCCGATTGAGATGTCATCCCCCAGGTAGGAGCCATAGGCCATCATAATGGCCATACCAAGGCTCAGGGTGAAGAAGGCGTGGCCCAGGGCAACCAGCACCCCTTCTATGGTCAGGGCACTGAAGTCCGGCGTAAACAGGAAGGCCACCGCCTCACCGAAATGGCCAGTGGTGGTGGCGTAGCCAACCACAATAAGCAACAGTACGAAAAGCGCCGGCATCAGGATGGTTACTGCTCGTTCCAGGCCGGATTTCAGGCCACGGGCCACCACAAAAATGACCAGAGCCATAAAGATACTGTGCCAGATCAACAGTGTAACCGGGCTTGCCAGCAGGCCGCCGAACAGCTCACCAATGGCATCGGCGCTCTGGCCGGTAAAATCGCCCATGGCCGCATGGCCCACATAGGAAGCGGCCCAGCCACCGATTACCGAATAGAAAGACAGAATGATGAACGCGGCGAGCACACCCACAATTGCGGAAGCACGCCACCCCGGTGATGCCAGGTTGCGTTCGGCAACGAGACGGAAACTGGTAATCGGGTTATGCCGGCCATTACGGCCGATAAACACTTCCGCCATCATGATGGGAATACCGATAATGGCGATACACAACAGGTAAACCAGCACGAAGGCACCGCCTCCGTTCTCGCCGGTTACATAGGGGAACTTCCAGATATTACCCAGCCCGACGGCGGAACCGGTCGCAGCCAGGATAAAGGCCATCCGGGAGGACCACAGGCCACGATGGGCCGGGGTCGATGTTGAACTAGTCATGATTTCACCCTGTACTTTATGCTGATGATTCGATGTAACAGGTATACCGAAGACGTGCTTCAGCTATTGGGCGGGATTTTGCCAGCAGTGGGCACAGGATGCCAGTCAGGTGCGCAGTACGATCAAACCGCCAGTCTGGCCCGCGGATGAAAGCGGGCATTCAACCAGAGTGACAGGGCAATCACCCCACCACCAACAGCCAGCCTTAGCAGGTCGGCATCACGGTTCCAGATCAGCAGGTTGACCAGCAGCCCGGCGGGTACCAGGGCGTTGTTCATGATGGCCAGGGTGCCGGCATCCACGTGGCAGCCACCACGGTTCCAGAGAAACAGCCCGACACCGGAGGCCGCCAGGCCCAACCAGGCCAGGATACCCCATTGCAGGGGAGTGGTGGGCAGGCGGCTGGCATCACCGAATATCAGGAATGAAGGCAGCGCAATAATCAGCGCGCCGAAGAAGAAATACCCGAACGTCCGGAAGGCCGGCACATCCGTGGGAAATCGCATCATCGTGTGCTTGTAGCCCACCTGGCCCGCGGCAAAGGTGAAGTTCGCCACCTGAAGCAGCAGGAAACCGGTGATAAAGCCCTGGCTCAGGCCGTCGTAGCGGATAATGCCAGCGCCCAGGGTAGCCACGGCTGCCGCAAACAGGGCAATCGGAGAAAAGCGGCGGTAAAGGGCATCGTCAATCAGGGTGACGTACAGCGGGGTAAAGATGGTGAACAGCAACACTTCCGGCACGGTCAGGTAACTGAACGACCGATAAAGGCACAGATAGGTGATGCCGAACTGCAGCATTCCGGTCACCAGAACACCCAGTTTCAGCCCGCCCGGCACGCCCCGCCAGCGGGTCAGCGGCAGGAATACCAGCGCCGCAAGCACTACCCGGGTCAGTACTGCAAAGTCACTGTCCACCCGCCCCGCCAGAAACTCGCCAATCAGGCTGAAGGAAAACGCCCACAGTACCGTTACAAAAACCAGAAGCCCCATGCCAACTCACCTGAAACTGATAGAGAAATTGATACCGTCGCTGATAGGAGCGGCACTTTACCCCGTACCTTGTAGCCATGTACACAGGCCAGGGAAACCCTCTATGCCACCTGTTAACCGGAATAAGGTACCATCCCGCCTTTCTGATCCATTACGTTTCACTCCAGAACCAGGCGCGCGATTCCATGGATGACGTCCACCAGCCACTACCCGAGGTCCGCCAGCCGCTGATCCAGCGCACGCTGACAGAATGGCGCACGCTGGCCGTTCTGGGCGGTCCGATCCTGATCGCCCAGGTGGCGCAGATGGCCAACGGGGTTATTGATACCGTAATGGCGGGCCACGCCAGTGCGGAGGACCTGGCCGCCGTGGGGATAGGCAGCAGCCTGTGGATGCCGGTGTTCCTGTTTTTCATGGGGTTGCTGGGGGCCCTTCAGCCAATCATTTCCGGCTATAACGGCGCCCGCACCACCGACAAAATCATGCCCACTACCTGGCAGGGGCTGTATATAGCCGCGGGTGGCTCGGTGATCATGATCCTGCTGCTGACCAACGTCCACCCGGTGCTCAACGCCCTCAACCTGGAGGCCAATACCGCCCGTATCACCCAGGGCTACCTGGATGCCTTTGCCTGGGGCATTCCTGCCATGCTGCTGATGATGGCTCTGCGGGGGTTGACGGACGGACTGGGGCATACCCGGGTAATCATGGCGTTCTCGGTGCTGGGCACCCTGATCAACCTGCCGCTGAACTACATTTTCATCTATGGCAAGTTCGGCTTGCCGGCCATGGGTGGTATCGGTTGCGGGTGGGCTACGTCCATTTCCAACGGCGTGGCCGCCATTGCCCTGCTGATCTACCTGAACCGCAGCGCTGTCTACCGCCGTTTCCATCTGCTGGCAGACTGGGCAAAGCCCAATGCCGACGGTATCCGCTACATCCTGCGCCTGGGCATTCCCATCGGCTTTACCATTTTCGTGGAAGCCAGCATGTTCTCGGTCATTGCGCTCTTCCTGGCCCCGCTGGGCCCGGTGATTGTGGCCGGCCACCAGATCGCCCTGAACGTGGTGTCGCTGTTGTTCATGCTGCCCCTGAGCATCGGTATGGCGCTAACGCTGCGGGTAAGCTTCCTGGTCGGGGCCCGGGCACCGGATACTGCCCGGCTCATTGCCCTCAGTTCCCTGATTCTGGCGGCGGCGGTGGCACTGGTGTTTGCCATCCTGCTGTTTGTCTTCGCCGACGGCATTGCGGCGCTGTACACCAGCGATGTAGACGTCCGCGCCGTAACCGTCACACTGCTGGTTTACGCCGCCTTCTTCCAGATCGCTGACGTTATTCAGGTAACCTGCATCAGCGCGCTGCGGGGCTACAAGGACACCAGTATTCCCATGTTCATCATGCTGTTTTCATTCTGGGGCGTGGGGTTGCCACTGGGATGGGCGCTGACCTTTACCGACTGGCTAGTGCCTGCCATGGGCGCTGCCGGTTTCTGGGTGGGGCTGACCGGCGGGCTCGCCTCTGCCAGCATTCTGCTGGGGCTGCGGCTATTCCTGTATGCACCGGAACCCGGGAATTGAGGCCTTCAGGCTGTTTCTGACGCAATTTCCGCGGTGTCTGTTGCGTCCTCTGCGTAAACAATCCGGTCACGGCCACTGGCCTTGGCCCTGTAAAGCGCCTCGTCAGCTCGTGCCAGCCAGTCATCCGGGCTTTCGCCAGGCTCCAGCAGGGCGACGCCGAACGAGGCAGTTACCCTGCCTCCCGGGTGTCGCAGGAACCGGTGCATAATGTGTTGCAGGTTGTGCATCACCGCCCTCAGCCCGGTCTGGTCCACACCGCCCATCAGCAGCACGAATTCCTCCCCGCCGAACCGGAACAACTGGTCGGATCTGCGGATATTCTGTTCGATCAGAGCCACCAGATCCTTCAACACCTCATCGCCCACACCGTGGCCATGCTCATCGTTGATCTTTTTGAAATGGTCAAGATCCAGCAGCACCAGGCCGTAGGAAATACCGGTTCTGGCCGCACTGGCGGATGCCATCGCCAACTCTTCGTCCATGGAGCGGCGGTTCTTGACGCCGGTCAGGGGGTCTATGGTTGCGAGATGCTCCAGGCGTTCACGCTGATTTTCATTGCGGCGTGCAAATGCGTAGGCACAACAGCTGACCACCACAGCGGTGGCTGCAAAGGACCACATCTGGACCGACGAACTGAAGGCCTCTCCATTGACCATCTGGGCGGCCACGGCAGTCAGGTTTATGAATATGGCGTAGCGGGGCTGAGTGAGGAAGAAGCTGGTCACCAGGCAGGGATATAACCAGAACAGCCCCGGCTCCCCGACGACGGCGCCTACCGCGACGGCACCACCACTTGCCACAATGGCCATGACAAACCCGGTACGCGCGGTATCACCCGTTATCCAGGCGTAAATCGTAACCGTGGTTATAGCGAGCATGATGGTAAGATCAACCGTGCCCGCCAGCATATTGCCCTGCAGGAACCGCATGACCGCGAACGGAGTGATGCCCAGGATGGCACTGGTCGCCAGCAGGGTGATGATGGACAGTCGAAAATCAGTTTTCAGACGATAAAGCATAGTGTCTACCGGAACACGGATTGCCCCTGATTCAGGTTCCGACGTCGTTGTCGGCCAGGGCAGAATCCGACCAAAGTCTTATTAGCTGTCCATCATAGCGCAAGATCTGACCACTGACGGTACACTCAACGAAATTTAACAAACGTTCAACAAAAATCCCTGTTTCCCGCGGACTTATTCGAGAAATTCCCGGAAACTGTTATCAAGTTCCCCTTCGTACTTCTCCAGCGCGTAACCAACCTCAGCCGCCAGCAGATCGAGCAGCACAAAGCTGTTCACTCCGGCGTCCTCGTCCTGGCTGGCCCGCACGCGGCTGCTCATGCCGTGGTTGAGCCGCCGGAGGTCACTATATACCTGACTGAGCGAGGCCATCTGCCAGTCGGCCTCCAGGCCCTGGCGTTGCCGGAGGTATTGCCCCAGCAGGTAGGTACCGAAGGTTCTGAACAGGGTTTCGTCCGGTGAACTTAACGGCAGGTGAAACCGGGCCATGGGCCGCAGAATCCGTGTTACCGGGCAACCGGAGAAAGGCCCGATCAACCCCAGAAGAGAACCCATGGCCCGCTGCAGGGTGGTTTCGGCGGTAATGGTCCGGGAACGAGAGGTAACGGTGACCGTCACCGGCTCATGGGAGGGTCGCATGGCCGTTGCCCTGGCTGGCTCAACCAGCGCCACGGCATAGGGGCAATGAGTGTGTTCGCGGGTGGACAGGGGGCAGTGGGTGCATTGATGAAACCCCAGGCGAGTCCAGTCCGGCAGGCTATCCGGCAGCCTCTGCTGCTCCACGACAACAGAGGCGACATCGCATTCCCAGGCGGCATCGTCAGAAAACCGGAAATGGTAGTGAACATCCTCATCGGCCATAACCTGCCCCCTGCCCCGTTTAGCGCTACAAAAGCGGCATAACATGGATACCAAACGTTACGTTGAATAACGATCAAAACCACTATACTCAAACCATATCCAGAATAGTTAATAAACATCTCATTTAGACGTATTGCGCACCGCTTTAAGCTGGTTTTTTCCAGAAAACCTGGGGCAATCCGCCAAACGGGCTTTCATTATGTCGGACATCAACGCCAGATCACCGGAGCAGGAACAGCTGAACGCCAGGCTTGAGCAGGCAAACCGGCAGTTACTGCAGTCTGAAAAGCTTGCCGCCATTGGCCAGTTGGCGGCAGGGGTTGCCCATGAGATCAATAACCCCGTGGGTTATGTCTATTCCAACCTGCAAAGCCTGGGCACCTATCTGGATGACCTGTTCAGGCTAACCGATGCCGTGGACGCCGGAGCATCACTGGAAGACCTGAAGGCAATAAAACAAAACATAGATTACAGTTACCTCAAGGGTGACCTTAAGGATCTCCTGGCGGAATCCCGCGAGGGCATCGAGCGGGTAAAAACCATCATTTCAGCGATGAAGGATTTCTCCCATATCGATGACGAGGAATTCAAGCTGACGGATCTCCATCGTGGCATAGAAACCACCCTGAACGTGGTTAACAACGAGCTGAAATACAAGGCGACTGTAATTCGGGAGTTTGGTGACCTGCCAGATGTGGAGTGCATCAGTTCCCAGATCAACCAGGTGATCATGAACCTGCTGGTAAACGCGGCACACGCCATTGAGGACTTTGGTGAAATCGTCATTCGCACCCGCCGTACCGGAGATTCGGCGATCGTTGAAATTGAGGACAACGGCAAGGGTATTGCCGATGAAAACCTGCACCGGATATTCGAGCCTTTCTTCACCACCAAACCGGTTGGCAAGGGCACCGGCCTGGGACTGTCCCTCTCGTTCAACATCGTCCAGAAACACAACGGCAGCATCACGGCGGAACACGCCGCAACCGGCAAGGGCACCTGTTTTCGCATTTCACTGCCACTGAAACAGCCCGAGGTCACAGCGGATAACGAGCGGGGCTGACCATGGCTGAGACCCTTCCCTCCAATGCCAGCCTGCTACTGGTGGATGACGAGGAAAACATCCTCCGCAGCCTGCAAAGGGTCCTCCGCAAGGAGCCCTACGATATCCGCACAGCCACCTCCGCAGACGAGGCGCTGGCGCTGCTCAATGACCAGAAGTTCGATCTGGTGATTTCAGACGCGCGCATGCCCGGCATGGACGGCCCCACTCTGCTGTCCGAGATCAAGAAAAAGTGGCCCTGGTGTATTCGCATACTGCTGACCGGTTACGCCGATATCAATTCCACCATCAAGGCCATCAACGATGGCCAGATTTACCGTTACATCAGCAAACCCTGGGACGACGAGGAACTGAAGCTGGTAATCCGTCAGGCCCTTGCCTTTCAGTATTCCGAGCGTCGCCGGCTGGCCCTTGAGAGACTGACCCGCAAACAGAACAAGGAGTTGCAGGCGCTCAATGCCAGCCTGGAAGAGAAGGTACAGGCCCGCACCGAGGAGCTTGAGGAAGCCGCGGGCATGCTGGAAGTGGCTTACCAGGAGCTGAAGCACAGCTATGTCACGGCGACCGAGGTGTTCTCCACCCTGATCAACAAACGGCTTCCGGCCAACCGCCAGCCCAATGCCAAGGTGATTGCGCTGGTAAAGGCCTACGCTGAATACCACCAGCTTGATGAAGACCTCTCACGTGACCTTTATATGGCTGCTGCGCTCTATAACCTGGGCAAGCTGAGCTGGTCCGACGAATTGTTCAAGGCACCCTCGGACCTGCTTACCAAGGAACAGCGCCTGGAATACCTGAAATACCCGGTCAACAGTGAGCAGTTGCTGATGGCACTGGAACCCCTGAGGGAAACAGCGCGGATCATCCGCCACCACCAGGAGAAATGGAATGGCTACGGCGTTCCGGAAAGACTGGAAGGCACCGAGATTCCCCTGGGATCCCGCATCCTCAGGCTGGCAGTGGATTTTATCGAACTGCAATTCGGCCTCATTCTGGAGCGCCGGGTTTCCCGGGACAACGCCCTGAAACTGATCAAACGCTACCGGGACCGGCTTTACGACCCGGAAATCGCGGACCGTTTCCTGGAAGTGTGCATTGAAGTTGCGCCGGACGTCGAACACGAGGACCCGGATATCATCGCTCTGGATACCCTGCGGCTCAAGGCCGGCATGGTGCTGGCCCGCAACCTTTATGCCGCCTCCGGAATGCTGTTGCTGAACGAAGGCAAGGAACTGACCTCCCTGCTTATCGACAAACTGGTGGCGTTCGAGAAAGGCGAAACGGACGGTACCCGCTACACGGTGTATGTGCACCGCCCGGACGAGGAAGAAACGGAGAAAGCATCATGATCAAGATTCAGCTGGTGGACGATGAACCCAACATTCTCAATGCCCTCAAACGCCTGCTGCGCCCTCATGGCTGGGAGATCCATACTTACGACAATGTTGAAGCGGCATTGAGCGGGCTACTGGAACACAACTATGCCGTTATCATTTCCGACTACCAGATGCCTACGGCTGACGGTGTCACCTATCTGCAGTTCGCCAAGCAGCGCCAGCCCAACGCCATGCGCCTGGTGTTGAGCGCCTACGGCAACCGCGACTCCATGATCAAGGCCATTAACCAGGCGGAAGTGTATCGCTACCTGTCCAAACCCTGGGATGACTATGAAGTGGTGGCAGCCATCAAGTCCGCCATTGATATCTACGAGCTGAAGTCCGAGAACCAGCGGCTGCTGGACGAGGTCACTGCCCAGCGCCGGATGATCAGGGCCCGGGAACAGGAACTGCTGCGCCTGGAGAAGGACAACCCGGGCATTACCCGGGTTCAGCGCGACGCCGACGGCTCCGTGCTGATCGGCGACCAGTGAAGAGGTTCTGATGGCGGATCATAGCCCTGAAGACAACAGACTGGCCCTGAAGGTGGTGTTTTACGGCCCGGCCCTGAGTGGCAAGACCACCAACCTGATGCAGCTGCATTCCCTGCTGAATCCCCAGCGAAAGGGCGAGTTGATGGTGCTGGAAACCCGCGACGACCGCACCCTGTTCTTCGACATGCTGCCTATCGGGCTGAAAGGCGATTCCGGGCTGGACCTCCGGCTGAAGATGTACACGGTGCCCGGTCAGGTTCAGCACGACAGCACCCGCAAGGCGGTC
>CAZFPG010000001.1:0-34585 GCA_964521055.1 uncultured Marinobacter sp. | reverse complement strand
TTCAGGGCACCGTCAAAGAACGATGCCAGTTCCTCGACCGCTCCCAGTGGAAGCACATGTGATACATATTGGTCGGGTCGCACCACAACAACGGCACCGTTCTGGTCGATGCTCCGAGCCTCGAAGATGTCCACCTCAGGGTTGATGGCATAGACCTTTTCGTAGTCGGTTAGGTGGAACGGACCGACTTTCGGTTTGAAAATGCCAGGGATATCTGGGCCGAAATTAATCTCCCCATGGGGTTGCTGGAAGATCACCTTGATGTCAAAGAGGCTATCGAGGTCGGTTCCCTCGGGCGTATATTTCACCACCGGAGAGTCCGGTGACTTCAGCATCCATTCAGCCCAGCTGGCGAGACGGGAACTTTCACCGGGGAGGGCGTTGTCGGCGAAAGCATAGATACGCCAGCGTCCATCGGCGGTCGCGTGATGCCCCAGGTGCACAGGGTTGCCGTCGCAGACTCGCATGACCGGAGCCGATTTAAAGCGCTTGCCGATAGGAAAACCGGTTGCCAGCGCCTGGTGCTCCGTGCCGCCGGTGATCATCGACTTGGGATATTCGGTCATGAAACCGGCAGGGAACTCGGCGGTTTTGACGTAGAAATCCGCCAGTTCCTCGGGGTTTTCGAATTCCTCGGCCGGCTTGGCCATCAGGGACGACCACTCGCGATCAAAGTCGATCAGGTTTTGGGCGACCTCGTGCCGTTCCAGGGAATAGGTTTCCAATAGGGATTCCGGGGCGACGCCTGAGAGTACATGGCCCAGCTTCCAGGCGATGTTCCAGCCGTCCTGCATGGATACGTTCATGCCCTGACCGGCCTTCGCACTGTGGGTGTGGCAAGCGTCGCCCGCGATAAAGACCCTGGGTGTCCGGGTTCCGGCTTCCTCGGGAGGTATATCGTCGAATTTGTCGGTAATACGGTGGCCCACTTCGTAGACGGTGTACCAGGCACAGTCCTTCACCTCCAGCGTATAGGGGTGCAAAATCTGATTGGCTTTGGCGGCGGTCGTTTCCAGGGTGGTCTGGCGAATCTGGCGATTGTCGTCGTCAGGAACCTCACCCAGATCGACGTACATACGGAAGAGATGGCCGCCTTCCCGGGGAATGAGCAGAATGCTGCCGCCGCTGGCGGACTGGATGGCACACTTGGTGCGGATGTCCGGGAAGTCCGTGGTCGCGAGTACGTCCATAACGCCCCAGGCATGTTTGGCGGCCTTACCTACGTGCTTGCGCCCAATGGCTTCGCGCACCCCACTGTGAGCCCCATCGCAGCCAAGGACATACTTGGCCCTGACCGTGCGGTGCTGGCCTTCCTGGCCGCCTGAAACGTGGCGCAAGGATACGGCGACCGGATATTCCTCATCGTCATGCATTTCCAGGCCCAGAAACTCCAGGCCATAGTCCGGCTGAATGCGGGCGGGGGCATTTTTTGCAAACTCGGCGAAATAGTCCAGCACACGGGCCTGATTGACGATCAGGTGGGGGAATTCGCTGATCGCACCATTCGGATCGTCAAGCGCCACCTTGGAACGGGTGATATTTTCCGGGTTTTTGGTGTCTGGCGCCCAAAAGGCCATTTCGCTGATGCGGTAGGCTTCCGCAGTGATTCGGTCTGCAAAACCGAAAGCCTGGAATGTCTCGACGCTGCGCGCCTGGATACCGTCGGCCTGGCCGATTTCCAAACGCCCGGGGCGGCGATCGACAATACGCGTAGTGATGTTGCTGAACTTCGCCAACTGGGCGGCGGCGATCATCCCGGCGGGGCCGCCGCCGACTATCAGGACGTCCACGCACTCCGGTAGGGCTTCTGGGCGGTCGATGCCGCTACCGGCTGCATTTTCGATACGCGGGTCGCCGGATACATAGCCATGATGGTGAAACTGCACGATGCTTCTCCTTATGATTGTTTGCGCGGACCGGTCGAGGTACGAGTGCCATTTAACCGCCCGATTTTTCTATGATCACTCACGACTCACGCAGGTCACAGGCCTTTTCCAGAGAAGAGATTGTACTTTTCATGGTTGAGTTGGCTTCATCCATCTGCCCCCGCGCGATCATGTCCATGAAGCGCATGCCGACCAGGGGATAGATGGAAGGATCTTCGACGGTGTCGATGCCCCTATCCGTTAACTTGGATGCCGATTTTTGGCAGTGGTTTGTTTTGATGTTAACGAATAGGTGTGATGACGTATTATCAGAACGGAACAACCGCCACCAATTGGGCGTAAACGTTCATGTCATCATCGTTCTGGGTGCCACCCTCCGCGACACTGTTATCCGGCTTGTAGAAGCCAACCAGCGGGCTGATGATCAAGTGGTCGTGGGCAACCCAGTCCACGTACAGGTCCAGCTCTGTCGCGTCGGTGCTGTCGCCGTCGACATTATCGAACCGGAAAGCCAGGGCGCCCAGGGTTAACGTTTCCGAGGGTGACAGTGTAAGGCCTGCGTGGTGGATGCCGGAGTTGCTGTTGAACGGGCCAGCGTAGTTGCCCGCCACTTCGCCCTGGAACCAGGTACCATAGCCGCGGCTGAAGCCGGTAAAGAGGCTGTCCCAGTTTTCAGAATAACGGGTGTAGCGATAGGTCACATTTGGCGACCAGGTTGCATCGTTGAAGGTGTAACCTCCTTCAACATACCAGGCGCGCTCGTTGTTGGAATCGGTATCCTGGTTGGCGTATTCGAAAGCAAAATTGGCATTCTCGATGCCAGCATTGCCGGTTGCCCGCAGGCTATAGATGTCCATGCCATCGCGTTCAAGCTGTGCGGGGCTGGCCCATTCCTCGTCAACGTCCAGGCCCTTGATGTAGGAGAACTCGACGGTGCCTTCGGGAGCGGAGTAGCCCAGGGTTGTGGCGGCCATTTCGGTGGAAGCCTGTGCGTTGTTGTCAGACTTGAACCACATGAAGTCCGCGCCCAGGCCTTCGGAACCACCCAGCTTGAGAACGGCGGTCTGGTCAAATGCCCGCCGCGCCGCAAGGTAGTACGCGCCGCCGCGGTTCAGTTCGCCTCCGGCGAGTGAGTTGCCAAGGTTCAGGCCATCGTCGTTCACAATAAAGCCATCGCCGATACTGACCACCTGGCGGCCAGCGGAGATTTCTACACCGTCGGTACCGAGGGCCGGGAAAAGATCGCCCGAGCGCCAACCCGCGTAGGCGTCTTCAAGCTCGGTTTCCCTTTCAGAGCCGTCGGTAAGGCCGGCGGCATCGCCGTCCCCCCAGGTGCCGGAGCTGACCACATTGATAGCGCCAAAGATTGATTGGCCATTGGATAACACAGTGTTGCCGTTCAGCCCATACTTGGCAAAGGCTTCCGTCCATTGAACACTATCAGTACCGCCGCGGTAATTCTTGTCGCTGTCAAAATAGCCCGCAACGCCGAGGAATTCAGCGTTGAGGGTGGTGGTTTCCGTGCTGTGTAGCTCATAGGCGCCGGCGTTGCCGATAACCGCCAGCCCCAATGCGGAAACGATGGCGGGTCTTTTCAGTGTCTTGAGTATCAAGTGACTTTTCGTCATGGAAAACTCCTGGAAGATGTAAGCCTGTGGCTTTCGTTACTTGTTCGTATCAGTGAACTGCCTCCAGTCCAGAAATCGGGTCATAGGGGAGCAAACGCGAACCCGGCTTCTAATCGGAGCGACCAAGCTATTAGTCTCACTTAAGCGTTTTTATTACTTGTTTGAAGCTGTCATCCCTTTTGTTTTTCCCCGCCAGCCATCGCGTTTGAGGGGTAGGCCACCGGATAAACTCGGGCTGTTACCAAATTACCCAGCCATTACCACCCGCCTGTGACCTGATGGGCCCCTGGTTGGTGCGGCCTGGTCCATTATGTTGCGGGGATGGAGCGCAGGTTGGCGTATGTCCGGCAACTCGGAGTGTCAACAATGAAGGCATGAATTCTGCATCTATGCCCGGGAAGGGCGTTTCGTGTTTATTTTGGTAACATGTTAACGAGTTTAAGCGCACCAGGAGGTTTTACTATGCAACTGGCAGATCAGTCTTCCTCCAATCTGGAACGTTGGAGTAGCACGATCAGGGATGTGTGCGGCCCATTCAGGACGGAGCCAACCGGCAACGACTCGCTGTTTATCGGGGATGTCTCGGCGTGCGAGAAGGCTGGTTTAACACTGGCGCACATGAGGACCAATGCGGGGTGTATTTCCCGGGAGTACAGGTCCGGTGACATGGTCGATGATAGGTACTGTTTTCTGGTCAGCCAGAGGCGGGGGGCTTCAACCATTACTCAGAATGGCATCGATATCGAGCTGTCGCCGGGCGATGTCGTGCTTATGGATTCGGTTGGCTCGTGCAGGATCAGGCCCCATGGTCTGATGGAGCATGCGTCCCTGCACCTGCCGCGCAAAGCTATCCACGAACGATTGAGCAGGGGGGCGTTGTTTGGCAAGGTGTCCCTGCACTGCGCAAGTGGTCGGATTTTGCATTCAATGTTTGATGAACTGTGCAATAACATCCGATCCGGAGAGCGGTCTGATGATGAGCAGGATGCGATTGTTGCGGCATGCACGTCACTTCTCGGGCCGTCGTTGACCGCGGAAGTGAATAACGGCCTGAGTGTGGACGGGCTTACGGGTACCAGTCTGAGAAGGTACACGGAGCGGTTGATTGAGGAGTCCCTTGCTTCGCCCAGGCTCTCACCGGCCATGTTGGCGGACAAGCTTGAGATATCGGTCAGGCACCTGTATCGACTGTTTGAGGAGGACGGAGACAGTGTCTGCCGCTACATTCAACGGTCGCGTTTGAGGAAAAGTGCAAACGACCTGGCCAACCCCCGATTCAAGCACGAAACCATCACGTCTATTGCCTATCGGTGGGGATTCTCCGACTCAGCGCATTTCAGTCGTTCTTTCAAGAAAGAGTTTCAACACTCACCAAGAGAGTATCGAACAGAGGCGCTTGGGATATAGTGGGAATGGCGCCTGTCCGGGCAGCTTCTATGGCCGCATTCAGTGCCAGCAGGTTGAACATGAACAACTGCCTCTGGCCAAAAAAACCCGGGAACTGCAAAGGGCCCGGGCGAGGCGGAGACAACTGGATTAACGAGCCTGGTTTCAGGAAAGGTCCGCCTCAAACAGGCCGCGTTTCATGTAGAACTTCACCCAAAGCGCAGCGATGATGCTGATAACCAGCAGGATGCCGCCGGTAATCTTGTAGACCAGGGCTGTCATTTCGGGGGACGGTGAGTTGTTAAAGGCCACATACGTCATGCCCACAATGCCTATGATCTGCGGGAGCGGATAGAACGGGGTTTTGTAGGGGCGCCTGAGGTTCGGCATGGTGCGGCGCAGAACAAGGACATCAATGTGGGAGACGACGTAGGCCAGAAGCCAGCTCGTGGATGCGGCGATAACCAGGGTGATCAGGTCGTCAATGCCCATCAGCACCACGGGAATGGCAATAATGACCACCATGAACACAATGCCGACCCAGGGAGTGCCGTATTTCTTGCTGACAATTTTCAGCTGCGGAAAGGCCTGCCTGTTTTCCGCCATGCCATGCAGCATCCGCGGAACGCCGGCCAGTACCGTGTTGACTGTGCTGCAGGTGGCTGCAACCGCCATGATGGCTGCGACGATCAGCCCTCCCTGACCAAAGACGGCATTGGCATAGTCGAGGTAGGGAATGGGGGAGGAAAGGATGGTGTCGGTGTTCATATAGAAGCCCACACCGGACACGAAAACCAGGAATATGGCAAGCATGGCCGTCAGCGACAGGCTCATGGCCCGGGGAATGTTCTTTTCCGGATCTTTCACTTCGTTGATCATCGGGCAGATGAATTCAACGCCCACCATCAGCCACATTGCCATGGCGACCATCCCGAGAAAGCTGCCATCCAGTACACCGCCAAAACTCCAGTCGATGGTTGGTCCGCTTACGACGGGATGCGGTTCAACAGCACCGGTCACGGCGCTCAGGCCAAGCAGGACGAGTGCGACCACCAGAATGAACGCAAGGATGTTCTGGGCGCCGGCAAACACGTCGGCGCCGAGGTAGTTGGTGAACGCAAAGAACGCCAGTATGCCAAATGGGATCACATACTGCGGGAAGACGCCGGGCAGCAATTCGCCGATGATGGCGTCTACCAGGAACATTTCCACCGGTATCGCCAGCATGGCGACAACCACATAGCCAGAAAAGACGGAGATAATGGCCGGGAAATGGCCGATGGCCTTTTGGGTGTAGGTCGCGAGTGTTCCTTCCTGGGGGAACATCAGCGACAGTTCCGAAAAAGTGAAGGCATTGCATTGCGCCAGAATATACGCGGTAACCATGGCGGCGATGAATGCCGTACCACCAAGCCCTATGCCCTGGGTGGCGGTAATCATGGAACCCTGCACAATAACCAGGCCTATACAGATGGCCAGCATGGTCATGAAACCGAGTTTTTTACCCTGGGTTTTTGTTCCCTCGCCCACGGCGGTCCCCTCCTTTGGATCGCCTGATACGTTCGTTATGCTCATAGCCTTTCTCCCGATCCGGCAGCCATTAAAGGCGCCTTGTGTCAGATTGCATGCACCGCGAAGCTGCGATGGATAAGTCTACTTTGACGGCATGCGTAGGTGTTTTCTTGTATAGAATTGTCCGCCACTTGTATATCCATGCCATGGGCCCAAAGTGGATTGCTGCCCGTGCGGATTGGGTCAGAGGTTGAGAAGTACCAGGCTGATGCCGGGGAATAGGAACAGGAGGATAATGCGTGCGATATCCGACACCAGGAAGGGCACAATTCGCCTTGAGATATCAATCAATGACACGTCCCTGACGGCTCGTTGGACGATGAACAGGTTCATCCCCAGGGGCGGTGTAATCAGTCCTATCTCAACGACCATGAGGGCAAGGATGCCAAACCAGATGGACTTCTCCGAGGGGCCAAGGCCAAGAATTTCCAGTTCCATGATGACCGGATAGAAAATCGGGATGGTGAGGAGAATCATGGCCAGGGAGTCCATGAAACAGCCTAGGATCAGGTAAAGCACCAGAATCACGGCAACCACGAAAAGCGGGGGAAGTCCCGACTCCACAACCCAGGATGTCAGTTCAACGGGCATGCGTGACAGCGCAAGCCCTGAATTGAGTAAGTCAGCCCCCAGCAGGACGAGGAAAATCATCGCCGTGGTTTGCGCGGTTCCCATCAGGCTCGATTTGAGGCCGCTCCCGCGGAGGCCGCCCTGGAAAAATGCCAGCAGGCCACAGGCCGCGGCGCCGATGGAAGCGGCTTCGGTGGGGTTGGCCCATCCGGCGTAGATACCGACGATAACCACAAGGAATACAAAGGCCACGGGAATGATAGACCAGATTGCCCTGAGCTTTTCCTCGATGGATACGTCCACCGGGCTGTTCTGGACACTGCTTTCCCTTGAAACCAGGATGCGCAAAACCACCATGTAGCCAATGGCCGCGATAATACCGGGAATCACCGCCGCCACGAAAAGCTTTGCGATGGACTCCTGGGTGAGGACAGCGTACACGATGAGCGGGACGGACGGCGGTATCAGTATGCCGAGTGTGCCACCCGCCGCGATGGTTGCCGAGGCAAGGTTGGCGGGGTACCCATACCGGCGTAACTCGGGCAGGGCGACCTTTGACATGGTGGCGGCCGTGGCCAGGGACGATCCGCAAATGGCGCCAAACCCGGCGCAGGCCGCGAGGGCGGACATGCCCAGACCTCCCCGTACCCTGCCCGTATAGGCCGCCGCACATCGGAAAATGGCCCGCGACAGGCCGCCATGGGTTGCGAACTGCCCCATCAGTACGAACAGTGGAATCACCGCCAGGTCGTAGTTGGAAAGGCGCGAATAGGCCAGGTTGTTCAGGGTGAACAGTAGTGAGTTGATATCGCCATTGTGGACGATCCAGTAGCACAATGCGCCACCGGCGAGCATGGCAACGCCGATATGGATGCGAAGGACGAGCATCAACAGGGTGAGGCCAAGGGCGGAAAGCCCCAATGTCATACTGCTCATGTGTCATCCCCTGTGTTCATGACAATGCGAGAGAAGCGGTTGAGCGAGCACAGTGCCAGCAACAGCAGGCTGGGAACGATCAGGGCCAGCGGAATCCATAGCGGTATGGCGAGCAGTGTGGTCTGGTCGCCATACTCAAGGTTGTCCATGGCCTGCAACCCTGTACGCCAGGCGATGATCATGGCGGCCGCAAAGCACAGGAGATGGGCGATGGAGTCCAGCACCCGCCGGACAAGGCGGGGCGTCGCAGAGGTGAACGACTCCGCCCTCAGGTGATAGCCCTGCAGTTCGCATACGGGAAGGAACGCGGCAATGGCAACGGCTGCCCCCACTTGCAGTAGCTCCATGTCACCGGGGATTGGTGCGGAAAACAGCTTCCTTCCGACAATCGATACGATGGACATGGCCACAATCAGCAGGAGGAGGCTTCCTCCCGCCAAGGCGAACAATCTCGCCGTTCTATCCAGGAAAGCCTGAATCATAGTGTCACCCCAATGCACCCGAAACAGGCGGGTACCGGAACCCGAGCGCCTTCAGTTCACGCTGGAGAGGTTCCTGACGGCCTCTACCAACGCTTCACCGTCGAGGCCATTCTCCGAGGCACGTTCCGCCCATTGCTGCGGAAGCTCCCGAACCCGCTCTCTCATTTCGTTGTATTGAGCGTCTGTCAGCTCGGTGACACTGTTGTCGTCGACCAGTGAGCGCGCGCGCACCATTTCCTTATCCCAGGCTTCGCCGAAGGCGCGAACCAGGGGGGCGCCGCTGTTTTCGTCGATGATGCCCCTGAGATCCTCAGGCAGGCGATCGTAGGTCCTTTTGCTCATCAACATGGCGAGAACGGTATAGCCAAAAGCCGCGCGTTCCTCTCCAAGCTGTGTGTGATAGCTGGTGACCTCGTTGAGTTTGGTGGGTGGCACTACCTCCCAGGTTGCAACGGCACCATCAACCACGCCCTTGGCAATGGATTCGGTCATCTGGGCAGGCGGCATGCTTACCGGCGTTGCGCCAAGGACGTCCAGGGTGTTGGCAATGGTTCGGCCCGACGCCCGAAGTTTGAGCCCCTCCAGGTCGGCCAGGGAGTTGATGGGGGTATCCCGGGTGTGGATATCCATGCCACCGTCGCCGAACAGGGCGAGTACCTTGAAGCGGCTGTAATCCTCGTGAGCATGCTGTTGGTAGAACTCCCAGATAATATCGTTCCCTCGCACACCTCCGTAGGGCAAAAGGAAAGGCAGTTCCAGTGCTTCGGTTCGTGGGAACTTTCCGGGCGAATAGCCCGGCGCTGTCCAGACAATATCCGTGACCCCGTTACGGGCCATGTCTGCGAGATCAGCGGGGCTTCCACCCAGTTGCATGGACGGATAGATCTGGCACTGCAGGCGACCATCTGATTGGGATTTCAGCGTTTCACACCAGGGTTCAATGACATTGGCGTGCGCATTGGAGCTGGCGGGCAGGAAGTGGCTTACCCGAAGCGTATAGGCGTCCGCGCTCGCCAGTGACGGCAGTGTGAGCGCGAAACAGAGGGCAATTGAGAACCGTGAAAGCATCGTTCGACTCCTGTTTGTTTTTGTTTGCCTTGGTTATGCCGTTAGACACCTGGCATATCGTTAACATATTAATAAAATAATGCAGCTGTCAAACGTATTTGTGTTGAGCGATTGAGGTGTGCTGAAAATTGGTGTGTTTCAGGAGGGGGGGCAGCTAAGGGTCTGGCTCTTTTCTCTCTTGCCGCTTCTGTTGCGATAGTGGCCCGGGCTGATGCCCGCATTCCTTGAGAAAAATCGGCTGAAATAGGCCGGGTCCTTGAAGCCCAGCTCAAAACAGATCTCGTTGATGGACTGGTTTGTGAACAGGAGCAGTCGTTTGCTTTCCTGCATCAAACGCTCATGAACGATTTTCTTTGACGGCAAATCGGCAATCCGCCGGCAAATATCGTTGAGCCGTGCCTCCGTGACGCCAAGGCAGTCGGCATAGGTCGACAGTGGCCAGTGTTCCCTGAAATGGGTTTCGATTTTTTCGTTGAAGCGCTGGAAGAACAGCATGTCCTCGCTGCGGGTGGTAAAGCCCTGCTCTCGGTTCGAGTTCGAGAGCCTGAACAGGTTGATAAAGATCAGCCGGATCAGGTTCTCCAGTGCGAGGTTTTTTCCGGGCCGGTTGGAAACGAACTCCTCCCGCACGGCGTTGAACAGGTTGCTGACTTCGCCGGCGGTGATGATGCCCGGGCCGGGCTGCTCCTTCAGGGCGACGCAGGCCGGGCTGATGAAGGGGCCCGAGCCAAGGCCGTGAGGCGCTTCCAGCAGTGGCCAGATCAGCTGCTGCCTGACGGTGAGCACGTGGCCGTCACTCCTGCTGTCGGTAATGAAGGCGTGCGGCACCGTGGGTGGTGTCAGGAAAAACATCGGGGCACGGGCTTCATACCGCTTCTCGTCGAGAAATACCCGGACCATGCCGCTGAGCACATAGTGCACCTGGAAGAAGCGGTCATGGCGGTGGACTGGCATGTTGCGGCCAAAAAAGTTGGCGAGCTTGCCCAGTGATTCGTAGTGGATATCCGCATCAAGGTAGCGCTGGTCGTAAACCTGGCCAATATTGATGTTCGGTATGGTATGGGTATCCGCCATGTCGTTACCTGCGGCTGCTATCGACGGCTCAGGGGCTTATCCTCTTGAGCTCGTTCAGGAGTTTAAGCAGTTCCTGCATTTTCTTATCGCCGAACTGGTCCTGGATCTTCTGGTAGTTTCGTTCCATGTCTTCCTTCATTGCGGCAAAGGCTTCCTCGCCTTTTTCCGTCAGCTTCACGTGGACGCGCCGCTGGTCCTCATCACATTTCCGTTTGACGACATAGCCGTCCCGAATCATGCGGTTGAGTACGCCGGTCATGCTCGGTTTGAGAATGCAGGCCAGTTCGGCAAGCCTGTAGACCTCAACCTCCTGGTGCTGGTTCAGGATGCGGATGACTCGCCACTGCTGCTCGGTAAAACCATGCTTGTTGAGTGAGGGCCGGAAGAAAGCCATGGCTGCTTCTCTTGCCTGCAGCAGGGTCAGGGTCAGGGAGGGGCGAGTTTTCGACATGGATCTGAAAAATCCTCTCATCGTTGGGTTTCGGTCAAGCCAGGATTCTAACCCAGTTTGGCATATTCGGAATCAGTACGAGTCAGACGAGCCGGAGGAATGTCACTCTGGTCCATGTTGATGCACGTTCAGACAAGCGTGGCAGGTATCGAGCCTCTAGAATTGTACAGGTAAAGAATTCGGGTGCCGTTCGTTTGCAGGCCTGAACGGTGCACGCTTAACAAATATGGGAGCCCAAACCAATGACAACAGCAGATACAGCCATTCTTTCCCAGGTGGCGGAGTTTGTGGACCGGACCCACTGTTCCTTTATTGATGGCCAGCCCGTGCCGTCCAGCGCTTCCGGGGCAATGCCCGTTTTCAATCCCGCTTCGGGTGACACCCTGTCTTCGTATCAGCCCGCCGGTGCGGGAGATGTGGACCGTGCCGTCAACTCCGCTTACAAGGCGTTCAAGTCCGGTGTCTGGAGCAAGCTCGCACCCAATGTGCGTGAGCTCACCCTGCTGAAATTCGCCACCTTGGTAGAGGAATATGGTGAGGAACTGGCCCAACTGGAAACCCTTAACCAGGGTAAATCCATCAATGTGGCCCGTGGCATTGATGTTGGCGCTTCCGTCAATTACATGCGTTATATGGCCGGCTGGGCAACCAAGATCGAGGGGCAGACCCTGGATGTGTCCATTCCCGTGCCACAGGGGGCTTCTTTCAATGCCTATACCCGCAGGGAGCCTGCCGGTGTTGTCGCCGGTATCGTGCCCTGGAATTTCCCGATGATGATTGCCCTGTGGAAGGTCATGCCGGCGCTGGCCTGCGGTTGCTCCATTGTCATCAAGCCGGCGGATGAAACCCCGCTGACCGCGCTTCGTCTGGCGGAGTTGGCGCGTGAGGCCGGCATACCCGACGGTATATTCAACGTGGTTGTGGGCAGTGGCGCGGAAGCAGGTGCGGCGCTGGTTTCCCACCCGCTGGTCAACAAGGTGTCCTTCACCGGTTCCACTGCGGTGGGCAAGCAGGTTGGTGTTGCCGCCATTGAAAACATGACCCGCTTTACCCTGGAGCTCGGTGGCAAGAACCCGATGTTGATCCTGGAGGATGCGGACATCGAGCAGGCTGTCGGAGGGGCGATTGGTGGTGGCCTGCTGAACCAGGGGCAGGTGTGCGCCGCCGCTTCGCGGATCTACGTCCACAAGAGCCAGTACAGGAAATTCGTGGAAGCTCTGGCCAGCGCGGTCAAGCAAATGAAGGTTGGTGCCGGGATGGATCCTTCCTCTGAAATCACCGCCCTGGTCTCCAAAAAGCAGTTGGCCAGTGTGGAGGGCTACCTTCAGGCTGCCAGGCGGGAAGGGGCTGTGTTTGCGGCTGGTGGCGAGAAGAGCACGCTGCCGGGCTACTTCGTTAATCCCACCGTCTTGTCGGACGTTGACCAGAGCATGAGCTGCGTTCAGGAGGAGATCTTTGGGCCGGTATTGTCCGTTGTGCCCTTCGATACAGTGGAAGACGCACTGATGAAGGTGAACGACAGTCGGTATGGATTGACCGCCAGTATCTGGAGCAATGACCTGACCCGGGTAATGAAGCTGATTCCCGAGATCGAAGCGGGCACCGTCTGGGTGAACAACCATGTGCCGGTGGATCCGAACCTTCCGTTTGGGGGCTTTAAACAGTCCGGAATGGGACGGGAGTTCGGCAGGAGTGCCATCGAAGGATTCACTGAACTGAAGTCTGTGTGCATTACCTATTGATCGGGGCCGGACAGGGGTGTTTGCACCCCTGTCCGGCAGGTTTCCCACGCAGGATTGCATGATCGAATCAGGATAATGGGTTGAGCGCGACGCCAAAATTGCTTATTGTTATCGGCATATCGTTAATATGTTAACAAAATGAGATTCGCAGCCAACGCGCATCAATTGTGAGGAGAGAGCAATGACACGCCCAATCGACGAGGCGGCGACCGGCACCATCTTCGGGGTTGCCCTGAACTACCACAGCCTGCTTGACAGCAAGCTGGCCGAGTTCCGGGAGGCGCCCTACAAAGCGCCCCCGACCAAGCCGGTTCTGTTTATCAAGACACCCAATACCCGCAACCGGCACCAGGGCACTGTGACCTTTCCCGCATCCTGCGACCGGCTGCAGCCGGGGCCGGCGGTTGGCGTTGTCATCGGCAGGAAAGCGAGCCGCGTCAGGAAGGACGACGCGTTGTCATACGTGGCCGGGCTGACCATCGTCAATGAATTCAGTCTCCCCGAAGACAGCTATTACCGGCCGGCGGTCAAGGCGAAGTGCCGCGACGGGTTTTGCCCCATGGGCCCGGAACTGGTTGAGCTTGCCGGAATCACGGACCCCGATCAGTTGGTTGTGAAGCTGTTTGTGAACGAAGAGCTTCGCCAGGAAGGCAACACGGCGGATTGGGTTCGGAGCATTCCGGAACTTCTGGTGGATATTACCGAGTTCATGACCCTGAACGAAGGCGACGTGCTGATAACAGGCACCCCTGGCGGGCGGGTTGATGTCAAACCCGGAGACCAGGTGGTGGTTGAAGTATCGGGGCTTGGCTCCCTGACCAATACCATCGTGGCGGAATAACAAGGAGTCATGTCATGAAGCGAGCACGCATCAAGTTCAATGACCAGGTGCTGGACGTCCTGGTCGACCATAAAGGCGATGTCATCCTGCCCGATGAGAGCCGCGTGACCCCCGAGGATGTCGAGTGGCTGCCCCCCGCAGAGGGCAATATGTTCGCACTGGGGCTCAACTACGCCGACCACGCCGCCGAACTCGATTTCAAGGCGCCGGAGGAGCCGCTGGTGTTTATCAAGGCGGCAAACACCTATACCGGCCACCGCAAGGTCACCTGGCGCCCGGATAACGTCGACTACATGCACTACGAGTGCGAGCTGGTTGCGGTTATCGGAAAGGAAGCCAGGAACGTCAGGCGCGAGGATGCACTGGATTACCTGTGCGGCTATACCGTCTGCAACGACTATGCGATCCGCGATTACCTGGAGAACTACTACCGCCCCAATCTGCGCGTCAAGAACCGGGATGCCACCACCCCGGTGGGGCCCTGGATCGTGGATGCAGACACCATTTCCGACCCCAATAACCTGCGCATCCGGACATGGATTAACGGCGAGCTGAAGCAGGAAGGCACGACCGCGGACATGATCTTCGATATTCCGTTCCTTGTTGAATATCTCTCGAGCTTCATGACCCTCCAGCCCGGCGACATGATCGCGACGGGGACCCCCAAGGGGCTTGCCGATGTGAAGCCCGGGGATGAGGTAACGGTAGAGGTCGAGGGCGTTGGCCGCCTGACGAATACGATTGTGACGGAATCCGAATTTTTTGCGAATCACGCCTAGAGAGGTGAAGACTATGATCAAGCATTGGATCAACGGCGAGCAGGTCGCCGGTAAAGAGACGTTTGAGAACGTCAACCCGGCAACGGGTGAGGTCATTTGCAAGGTTGCCAGCGGCGGCCAGGACGAGATCAACCAGGCGGTTGCGGCTGCGAAAGAGGCGTTCCCCAAGTGGGCCAATACGCCGGCGAAGGAACGTGCGCGCCTGATGCGGCGTCTTGGCGAGCTGATCGACGAAAACGTACCGCAACTGGCGGAACTGGAAACACTGGATACCGGGCTGCCCATCCACCAGACCAGGAATGTGCTGATTCCCCGCGCCTCCCACAATTTCAACTTCTTCGCGGAAGTGTGTACCCGCATGGACGGCCACACCTACCCGGTTGATGACCAGATGCTCAACTACACACTGCACCAGCCTGTCGGTGTTTGTGGGTTGGTGTCGCCCTGGAACGTGCCGTTCATGACCGCGACCTGGAAAACCGCCCCCTGCCTTGCGCTGGGTAACACGGCGGTGCTGAAAATGTCGGAGTTGTCGCCGTTGACCGCGAACGAGCTCGGTCGCCTGGCACTGGAAGCAGGAATTCCCAAGGGCGTTCTCAACGTGGTCCAGGGCTATGGCCACACCGCTGGTGACGCGCTGGTGAAACACCCTGATGTTCGCGCCATCTCGTTTACCGGTGGCACGGCAACCGGCCAGAAGATTATGTCCAATGCCGGCCTGAAGAAGTATTCCATGGAACTCGGCGGCAAATCTCCGGTGCTGGTCTTCGACGATGCGGACCTGGATCGCGCCTTGGACGCGGCCCTGTTCACGATCTTTTCCCTGAACGGTGAGCGTTGCACCGCCGGTAGCCGGATCTTCATCCAGGAAGGCGCCTACGACAAATTTGTCGAGGAGTTTGCGGCCCGTGCCAAGCGCCTGATTGTTGGGGACCCCCAGGACCCGAACACACAGGTGGGGTCCATGATCACCCAGGCGCACTACGACAAGGTGACCGGTTACATCAAGCTGGGCCTGGAAGAGGGTGCCAAACTGATGGCTGGCGGCCTTGAGCGACCCAAAGGCCTGCCGGACAGCGTCAGCAAGGGCCAGTTCATTCAGCCGACCGTGTTTGCGGACGTTGATAACCGGATGCGCATTGCCCAGGAGGAAATCTTCGGCCCCGTGGTCTGCCTGATAAAGTTCAAGGACGAGGCCGAGGCGCTGAAACTTGCCAATGATACCCAGTATGGACTGGCGTCCTACATCTGGACACAGGATATTGGTAAGGCACATCGGCTGGCCCGGGGTATTGAAGCCGGCATGGTCTTTATCAACAGCCAGAACGTTCGTGACCTGCGCCAGCCCTTCGGTGGCATCAAGGGGTCGGGCACCGGCCGTGAAGGCGGTGAGTACAGCTTTGAAGTCTTTACCGAGGTGAAGAACGTCTGTATCTCGATGGGCAGTCATCACATCCCGCGCTGGGGCGTCTGACTCGACAATAATGATGGGCCTGACAGGGTCTCAAGGAGATGTGTTATGGGTGAAATCGCGCTGGCAGCAAAGGTTTGTCACGTTCCGTCAATGTATCTTTCCGAAATGCCGGGGCCGCATCATGGTTGCCGTGAGAAGGCGATAGCCGGGCACAAGGAGATCGCACGAAGGGCCCGGGACGCAGGGGCGGATACGGCTGTTATCTTCGACGTGCACTGGCTCGTCAACAGCGGCTACCACCTGAACTGCCGTGATCACTTCAGTGGTGTGTATACCAGCAACGAGCTGCCCCACTTTATTCGCGACATGGAGTATGAGTATCAGGGCGATACCGAGCTGGGAAAACTGATCGCGGAGGAGGCCAACGGGGCTGATGTTCGCACGCTGGCCCATGACATCCCGAGCCTGGAGCTGGAGTACGGCTCCCTGGTGCCCATGCGCTATATGAACATGGACATGCCGAAGGAAGATCATTTCAAGGTTGTGTCAGTGGCCGCCTGGTGTGCCTGGCACAGACTGGAGGACAGCTTCACCTTCGGAGCGGCGGTGCGCCGTGCTATCGAGCGCAGCGACAGGAAGGTGCTTGTGCTGGCGTCCGGTTCCCTGTCGCATCGTTTCTCGGACGACCGGAAAGCCCAGGACAACCTGCACAAGTGGACCCGGGAGTTTGACCGCCAGGTGGACCTCCGGATAGTGGAGCTGTGGAAAGAGGGCCGCTTCGAGGAGTTCTGCGACATGCTGCCTGACTATGCCCAGCATTGCTTCGGCGAGGGCGGCATGCACGACACGGCTATGTTGCTGGGCCTGCTGGGCGGGCGCGAATACCGTGGAAAGGTTGAGGTGCTGACCGAACCTTTCGGTAGCTCGGGCACCGGCCAGCTGAACGCCATTTTCCCGATTTGAGGAAAGAACGATGCCACATTTCATCGTTGAGTATTCCGGCAATCTTGAAGACGAGATCGACCTGCCAGGGCTTTTCGAGAAGGTGCACCAGACCCTGGGTGACACCGGCGCTTTCCCCATGGGAGGCATTCGCAGCCGCGCGGTAAAAGCCGAGACCTATCGGATCGCGGATGCGAAACACGATTACGGCTTCGTCCATATGACATTGAAGGTCGGTTCCGGGCGCTCGCTGGAGGTTCGCCGGCATGCGGGCGATGCATTGTTCGAAACGATCAAGGCCCATTTCGCGGAGCTGCAGGAAAAACGCCTCCTGGCGATCTCCTTCGAGTTGGCTGAGCTGAATCCGGATCTGAACTACAAGCGCAACAACATTCATTCGTTCCTGAAGCAGCAGTCGGAGCCGTAGAAAAAATGGTTCGCAACGCTGTGTGGATACCCTATGACGAGGGCGACCCCCATGCTTAACAAAGATGTCGTTCAGGAAGCCGCCAGAAGGCTTCACGAAGCTGAGCGATCCCGTAAACAGATCAAACAGCTGTCACTTCAGAACCCTGAAATGACCATTGAGGACGCCTACACCATCCAGAAAGCCTGGGTGGACCTCAAGATCGCGGAGGGGCGCAAGCTGATCGGCCACAAGATCGGATTGACGTCCCGGGCAATGCAGGTGTCCTCGAACATCACCGAACCGGATTACGGCGCCCTGCTTGACGACATGCTGTTTGAAGAGGGCACGGACATCCCGTTTGAGCGTTTTATCGTGCCCCGGGTCGAAGTGGAGCTGGCCTTCATCCTGAAAAAGCCGCTTAAGGGCCCCAACTGCACCATCTTTGACGTACTGGCGGCGACGGAGTACGTGGTGCCGGCACTGGAGATCATCGATGCCCGTATCCAGCGTATTGACCCGGACACCCAGGTTACCCGGAAAGTGTTCGATACCATTTCCGATAATGCGGCGAACGGCGGCATCGTTATGGGTGGCCGCCCGATCCTTCCCCACGAGGTGGACCTGCGGCGCGTATCAGCGGTGCTGTACCGCAACGGTGTCATTGAGGAGTCCGGCGTTTCCGCGGCGGTACTGAATCATCCGGCCAAGGGGGTCGCCTGGCTTGCAAACCGGCTGGCTCCCTACGATGTCCAGCTCGAGGCCGGCCAGATCATCCTGGGTGGCTCGTTCACACGCCCCGTCGATGCCAATCCGGGGGATACGTTCCACGTTGATTACGATCAACTGGGATCCATTGCATGTCGCTTTATGTGAGCCGAGGCGCCCCATGGACTTAATGACCAACACCTTCAAAGCAAAACTGCGTGAAGACTCGGCCCAGATCGGTTTGTGGCTTGGCCTTGCGGGTGCCTACCCGGCCGAGCTGGCGGCCAATGCGGGGTTTGACTGGCTTCTGATTGATGCCGAGCATGCGCCCAACACCATTCCCTCGATCCTTTCGCAGCTCCAGGCCATCGCGCCCTATGCCTCCCATCCAATAGTCCGGCCACCGGACGGTTCAACGGTCGGCATCAAGCAGCTACTGGACCTTGGCGCCCAGACATTACTGGTGCCCATGGTGGATACCGCGGAGCAGGCCGAGGGAATCGTTCGTGCCGCGCACTATCCCCCCGGCGGTGTCCGGGGCGTGGGCAGTGCCCTGGCCCGGGCTTCGCGCTGGAACTCCATACCCGACTACCTGCAGCGTGCCGACGAGGAAGTCTGCCTGCTGCTGCAGGTTGAAACGGTGGCGGGCCTGGAAAACCTGGAGGCGATCGCCAATGTCCGGGGTGTTGATGGGGTATTCATCGGGCCGGCGGATCTTGCCGCTGCCATGGGGCACCTGGGGAACCCGGGGCATCCGGAGGTACAGGATGCCATCGAGAACGGGATCCGCACCATCCGTTCCTGTGGCAAGGCGGCGGGCATCCTTGCCGCTGATGAAAAGCTGGCCAGGCGGTACCTGGAGCTCGGTGCAAACTTCGTTGCCGTGGGTGTCGACACATCCATTCTCACCAGGGCGCTGAAATCCCTGGCCGCGACGTTCAAATCCGGGACCCCCGTGGATGATTCCGACACCGATAACAGCGTTTACTAATTCAGGAAGTATGCATCATGAAGCTCCTTGACCAACAACTGATCAAGCGAAACGCCTTTATCAACGGCGAATGGACGGATGCTGAAAGCGGAGACCTGATGGAAGTCCGCAATCCCGCCAACGGTGAGCTGGTTGCCGAGATTGCATCGGTGGGCAAGAGGGAAACCGCCCGGGCGATCAACGCGGCCGAGGAAGCCGGGAGAACCTGGCGCAAGACAACGGCAAAGGAACGCTCGAAAATCCTGCGGCGCTGGTTCGATATGATCGTGGAAAACCAGGAAGACCTGGCGCGGATCCTCAGCGCTGAACAGGGTAAGCCGCTGGCGGAAAGCCGGGGCGAGATCCTGTATGGCGCCAGCTTTATAGAATGGTTCGCCGAGGAAGCCAAGCGCACCTATGGGGATGTGATTCCCCATGACAAGGACGGCCGTCGACTGGTTGTCATCAAGCAACCGGTTGGTGTTGTTGCCGCGATCACGCCCTGGAACTTCCCGAATGCGATGATCACCCGCAAAGTGGGGCCGGCGCTTGCCGCGGGCTGTACCGTTGTGCTCAAACCCGCTTCCGAAACGCCCCTGTCGGCCCTGGCGCTGGCGGAGTTGGGTGCGCGGGCCGGGTTGCCCGCCGGTGTGCTGAATGTGGTGCCGGGGCGGAGTTCCCGTGAGATCGGTGGCGAGCTCACCACCAACCCGAAAGTGCGCAAGCTGTCCTTCACCGGTTCCACCGGGGTTGGCAAGCTGCTGATGGAACAGTGTGCCAGCACCATCAAGAAACTCAGCCTGGAGCTGGGTGGCAATGCGCCCTTCATCGTTTTTGAGGATGCGGATATTGACGCCGCTGTACAGGGCGCCATTGATTCAAAATTCCGCAATGCCGGGCAGACCTGTGTCTGTACCAACCGGATTCTGGTGCAGAACCCGGTGGCCGTTGAGTTCACGGAGAAGCTTGCCAGGGCGGTGTCTGAACTTCGCGTCGGCGAGGCCATCGAGGAAGGCGTCCAGCAGGGGCCCTTGATCAACGAAGCCGCGGTGCTCAAGGTCAAGGAGCACATTGACGATGCGGTTG
This sequence comes from uncultured Marinobacter sp., assembly GCA_964521055.1. Lineage (GTDB taxonomy): Bacteria > Pseudomonadota > Gammaproteobacteria > Pseudomonadales > Oleiphilaceae > Marinobacter. The sequence continues at coordinate 14,644 of CAZFPG010000001.1, read as the reverse complement.
CCAAGGGGGCATCGATTGTCGTGGGTGGCGAGCGCCACGAGCGGGGCGGTAACTTCTTCCAGCCGACGGTATTGGCGGGTGTCACCACCGATATGCTGGTTGCCTACGAGGAAACCTTCGGGCCGCTGGCCCCGGTGTTCGGGTTTGACACCGAGGAGGAAGCCATCCAGATGGCCAACGATACCGAGTTCGGGTTGGCGTCCTATATCTACACCCGTGACCTGGCCCGCTCCTGGCGTGTCAGTGAAGCCCTGGAATACGGCATGGTGGGTGTGAACGAAGGCCTGATTTCAACCGAAGTGGCCCCGTTTGGCGGCATCAAGCAGTCCGGCCTGGGGCGTGAAGGCTCCCATTACGGAATCGACGACTACGTCGAGCAGAAATATATGTGCCTGGGGATCAACTGACTCCGGGACATGTAACCAGTGTCATTGTGTGGCCTGTCCACCTTTGCCGGCGATTTACTCGCCGGCTTTTTTTTGCGCGTTTGAAAAACCACTGACGCGCAGCAACGCATGGACCAGGAACAGGCAGAGAACAAGCACCGCCCCGGTCAGGATGAACGAGACGCCAAAACCACCGAGTTCCAGGATGGCGCCAAACAGCAGTGGTGCAACAAAGTTGACGCCACGGTTGGCCATCAGGCGCATGCCGAGCGCGCCGGAACGCCGGGCATTGTCCACGCTTTCCGACAGGATAACGATCGACAGGGGCTGGCAGACCCCGGAGCCGAAGCCAACGAGAATGGAGAAAACCGCTATCAGGATGAGGTTGTCGGTGGTGCCGAGGAACATCAGGCCAGCGGCGAGAAGGGTAATGGAAACCAGCATGGCGCTACCGCGCCCGCCCACGAGGACAATGGTACCGGCGATGAACGGCCGGATTATCATGGCCGCGACGGCACGCAGACTGACCAGCACGCCGATGGTTGTGGCCGTAACGCCAAGGTCGTTCAGCAGTACCGGCAGGTAGTTGCCGTGGATAATCATTGCAAACGTTGCGGCGCTGGTCACGGCGATGGATATTTTCACGCCGGGGCTGGTGAGGAACAGGCTTCCCTGGGCCCTGAAACCGGTTGATCGCCAATCGATCCGTTGCCCCTGCCGGGCCTGGCCACCCAACAGAATGGCCGCTGCCAGTGAGCATGCGCCAACCACCAGCATCGCGATAAACGACGTGGTGGTTGTGTCGCTGGCGTGAATCAGGCTACCGGCAAGCAGCGGTCCCAGGATCTGGCCGCCGGAAAGCCATGTGGTGTACCACCCGAAGTAGCGTTCCAGCACCGGCCCGGTGCCCAGGGCGGAAATGATGGTCTGGGCGGAAAGCACCATCTGCAACTGGGCCAGGCCAAAGCAGAGCTGGCCGACAATCAGGCCAGGGTAACCTGGCAGGGTCAGCATGCTCGTCAGGCCAAGGAGCATGAGCAATGCCCCGGACACCATCGAGGCCCTGCCTCCGAACCGTGACACAACGCTTCCGAGAGGGATCGCAAACACCAGCGGCAACAAATAGGGGGTGCTGAAAATAACACCGAGCACCAGTGGTGTTGCGCCGAGGTTTACCGCGTGTACGGGCACGGTCACCAGTAGCATGGCATGCACGATGAACGTACAGGTCAGGGCGATGCATACTTTCCTGAAATTTGTGCGATCTTCGTCAGGCGCGGGTATCGACGAACTGCTCGGATCAGACATTTTTCAGGTGTTTCCATCCAGCTATCGTGAATCAAGGAACCGTTGTGCCTGGAGGCATGCCCTCTGTATCAGTTCCGGTGCGAGATCCCGTGCCGTTTCCGTTTCCTGGCGGCTCTGTATCCAGCCCAGATAGGTACAGCCACGGGCTGCGAGGAACAGGTCCAGGTAACCCAGGTCTTCCTCGGACAGGTGGCGGTTGGCACGGTAACCATCGATCAGCGCCTTGTGGGCCACGGGAAAGTAGCTTTCCTCCCGTATGAAATAGAGGGCCGTGGCCAGCTCGAACATGTGCCAGCCAAAGCCGGCATCGTCAAAATCAATCAGGCGCACCTTACCATTATCGGTGATAAGGTTCTCCGGTACAAAATCGGCGTGGATCATGCCGTAGCGCTGCCTTGAACGGTCGTATTCCTGGAGGTCCCGGCCTATCTGGTGACGAACGGCGTTCATCAGCCGCCTCTGGCTGTCGTCGAGCAGCTCCAGGTCCCAGAAGCGTCCCCAGAACGGAGCCTCCCCCACCAGTCCTTCACTGTCCCAGGCATGGCGCTCAAACCCTTCTGGAATCAGCCACTCGCTTGAGTGGTTGTGCAGTTGCGCGGCGGTTGAGCCTATGGCGGTGTAGATGTCGGTGATCTGGTGTGCGTTGTTGCCGAGCCCCTCTTCCACGGAGCCGAGCTGGGGTCCATCAATCCATGCGAAGAGGTCGATATCCCTTGGCTCCGGTACCGACTCGACCTGTTCGCTGACCAGCAGGCGGCCGTCCTCCGCCGGGATCACCTGCGGGACCGCTATACCGCTTTCCAGCAGGGCTTCCATCCATTGCAGCTCCGAGCGCAACGCGACGCGGCTGTGGTAGCCCGGCCTGTGGATTCTCAGGGCGTAACGCTGGCCAGCGGCGGTGGTCACCTTGAATACGGCGTTCTCGCGGTATTTCACCAGTTGCAGGTTGCTGTCCGCCATAGCCCAGTGGCGTAATGAAGCGCGCGCCATCTCAAGCAGCCGTTCACTTTGTTCTTCGGGGGTGATCTGGTAGAAGGGGGTCATGGGTTGGGGTCTCTCTGTGTCTGTTCCAGCGCCTGGTCGAGGGCGCCAATCAGGATGTCAGCGTGTTCGGGTTTGAATGGCATTGGAGGGCGCAACTTGAGGATGGAGTCATGGGCGCCGATCTTGCCCACAAGAACCCCGTTCTCACGCATCAGGTTCATTACCCGGCGGGTTTCGGCGGGGGCGGGGGTTTTACTGCTCCTGCTGCTGACCAGTTCAACGCCAAAGAACAGGCCAAGATCACGCACGTCGCCAATCAATTCGTGCTTGTCCTTCAGCTTGCGCAGCCCCTCGGTTATGTATGCGCCAGTGGTGACCGCGTTCTGTAGCAGGTTGTCCTGCTCCAGGGCATCGAGTACCGCCATACCGACCGCGCAGGCGACCGGTGTGCCGCCAAAGGTATTGAAGTACATGGCGTCCCTGCTGAACGCCTCGATCAAATCAGGGCGCGCCACGACCCCGGCCAGCGGATAGCCGTTGCCCATGGGTTTGCCCATGGTGACGATGTCGGGTTGCACGTCGTACCACTGATGGGCCCACATATGCTGGCCACTGCGGCCAAAGCCGGCCTGTACTTCGTCGGTAATGTACACGCCGCCTGCGCTACGGACTCTTGCGACGGCTTTCTCAAGGAATCCCGGTGGCACATTCAGCAAACCTTCGTTGGCGAAGTCCGGGCACACCAGAATGCCCGCCAGTTTCACGCCTTCGGCCTCGAATTCATCGATTGCCTGCTGCACGCGGTCGGCATAGGCGGTGGCCAATGCCTCGCCACTCAGGCCATCAATCCCGCGGTAGGAATCGGGGATGGGAAACGACTTCACCCGCTTGGTTCCCTTTGCTTCCGGCATGAAGCCGGTGCCGGTTTCGGCAACCGCCTCGGTGTTTCCGTGATAGGCAAAATCGGTCACGATGATTCCCTGCCCGCCTGTGCAGTGGCGGGCCATGCGCAATGCCAGCTCATTGGCCTCGCTGCCGGTGCAGGTGAGCATTGCCATTTCCAGGCCATCATCGAAGGTGGCGGTCAGGCGCTCCAGGTAGTCAACGATGTTGTTGTGGAGGTACCGGGTGTGCACGTTCAAGGTGCCAGCCTGCTGCGCCAATGCTTCAACGACCCGTGGGTTGCAGTGGCCAACGTGGGGTACATTGTTGTAGGCATCCAGGTAGCGCCTGCCGTCGGCATCCCAGAGCCAGACACCTTCTCCCCGCACCAGGTTCAGCGGTTCGTCATAGAAAAGGGGCGTATGCTTCCCCATTACATGGAATCTTCGTTGCAGAAGGCTCTGAACACTGTTTTCTGACATAAGGCTTTTCGCCTCCTCTCGTAGTACTCCGTCAAGGTGATATTTACGGGTTCAGCGTACAGTATTCGGGGAAGGGGGCCGGGATAACATCCACCAAAAGGTGGAGATGGGTATTCAGTCGTTCAGCTCGAACAGTATGGTGGATATGAGTTGGCTGCGGGTTTTCACGCCCACTTTTTTGTAGATGTGGTGCAAGTGGGTTTTCACGGTTGCCAGGCCAAGATTCAGGTCTGTTGCGACCCCTTTGTTGGCGGCCCCCCGTAGCACCAGTTCCAGCACATCAAGCTCGCGTTCCGTCAGGTTGTACTTCCCGGATAGGGTTGAGCGTTCCTGTTCCCTTTCGGGTGTGTATACGGCGTTCAGGGTGTATTCCAGGAATGGCTGTATTGTCTGTAGCAGTTCGAGTTCCTCCGGCCGGAAGTCGCCCATGGCTTCCTCCCGCATCACGCTTATTCCCGCAACGATGCGGCCACCACGGCGGAGGAAAATGTCCGCCACGAAGCGATGATTGTGGCGGATCATGAAATCCTGGTAGTAAGAGGTTTTCTTGAGGAGGTGGGGGGCTATGCAGGAATCCAGCGTTACAAGGGTGTCGGAGCTTTCTCGAAAGCGTTCGGGGTGCAGTGGGTCCAGGGCACCGTATTCCCTGGTGTATTCTTCCTCGGCATCAGGCTTCAGGCCATGGAGTATGGCGCCTTTGTGCCGCATGTTCGGGGCAACCAGAAAGAAGGCACAACTGCTTAACGGCACCAGGTTTTTGATCAACTCCAGGCTGTTGTATTGGAACTGGTGAGGGTCCGTTTGCGATAAAGACATTTGCCTACCTACGGTGCATTCGCGCAGCCACTCTCCTGATATCTAATAAGGAGAAACGCCCGGGCAAAAAGCTGCCAGGGCGGTATTCAATACTACAGGAACGGCTATCCTATCACGTTGTGCAGGCGTTGACCGGCGGCCGTCTATGGGCCCAGGGCTGCTCGCGTTCCAATTGCGCGGCAAGTGCCAGGAGCGTTCGTTCCTCCCCGAACCGCCCCACAAAATGGGCCCCGATGGGCAGTTGTTCCTCTGTCCAGTAAAGGGGTACCGACATTGCCGGTTGGCCCGTGGCGTTGAAGATCGCTGTGAACGGTGAATAGCTGTGATAGCAATCGATAAGCGCTTCCATGCCTGCCTGGTCATCGGTAATGTCCAGTGTGCCAATCAAAGGGGGCTCACGGGTCAGGGTTGGCGTCAGGATCAGATCATAGTCCTGCATGAAGTTCGCCATTTGCCGGCCCAATGCATGAATTCCCTCAATGGCCCGAACATATTGCACGGCGCTGATGTCGCCTTTTTCGGCCAGCACGATGCGGGTTCGTGGCTCAAGTTCTTCCCGGTCGACGGGGTGCCCGCGCATCTGCCCCAGCATTTCCACATAGCTGCGTGTGCTAGGGCCGATAATATCGAAAGCCTGGTCCAGGAACTGCGGAAGGTCGACCGGCAAACTGGTTGGCACTATTTCATGCCCGAGCTGTTCGCACAGTTTTGCCGAGTGGCGAACGGCGGCGAGTGCTTCCGGCGAGGTCGGCCACGGGGCCAATTGCTCGACAAGCGCGATGCGCAGGGGGCGCTGCGGGCGTTGCAGGGCGTCAACATAGGATGCCGGTCGGGCCGGCGCCGCATAGGGTGCCCCCAGGTCCGCGCCGGCCGTCAGATCGAGAAGCGCTGCGCTGTCCCGCACGGACAGGGTGATGGCGTGGGCGGTACCCATTCCCCCCCAGCCTTCCCCTACCAGGGGGCCATTTGGCATCAGGCCACGGCTGGGCTTGAAGCCGAAGACGCCGCAGCAGGAGGCGGGCACTCTCAGGGACCCACCACCATCATTGCCGTGGGCGAAAGGGACGACTCTGGCGGCAACCAGGGCTGCGGCCCCGCCACTGGACCCCCCGGCACTTCGCATGGTATTCCAGGGATTCCGTGTTGCACCGAATCGGGTCGATTCGGTGCTATAGGAGGTGCCGAACTCCGGGGCCGTGCTGGTTCCGATAAAAACGCAGCCGGCCTTTCTCAACCTGCCCACCAGTTCGTCATCGAGGCCGGGGCGGGCTTCGCCGAGGGCCAGCGAACCATTGCTCATTCGGGCTTCGGCGAGCGGGGCGAACAGGTCTTTCACCAGTGTTGGAATGCCCGAAAACGGGCCCTCCGCGGGGCGGCATTCGCGAGCCTGGTCATACAGCTTTTCCGCAACGGCATTGAGCTGCGGTTCGACTTTTTCCAGGCGCTGTATTACGGCTTCCAGCAGTTCACCGGCGGAGATTTCCCCAAGGTTGATGGTTTCGGCCAGGGTTACCGCGTCCGAGTTGTCGATCAGTGACTGAATATCCTGCATGTGTTTTCCTTCAAGCTAAAGGGGCCGATAGCTGATGCCAGGGCACACCTGTGATTGATACTGTGTCAGGCGGCCGGGGTATCGGGCTTTGATACGGATGACATCCTTGACCACAAGGCCGATAGCAGCCAGATCCCGGAAGCCACCAGGCTTGCCCATGCCATTACATAGATGGCGCTGGCAAGGTCTGGAACCTGGGTGGCCACCGCGGCGATCACGAGAGGGCTTACAAACTGGCCGAAATAGAGCGATGAGGTGAACCCGCCCATGCCGCGCCCCCGGGTTTCCGATGAGAGTGCGTTCATTACCGGTGCCATCGCATTGGGTACCAGCAGGCCCGCGCCAACCCCGTGAATACAGACCGCAAACAATACTTCGTTGTAGGTCTGGGCTTCTGATAAACGCCAGAGCCCGATGGCCAGTAGCAGGAATAGCAGCATATTGCAGCCGGGAATGCCCGCTGTACGGCGAATCCATGGCCAACAGATGGCCCCCACCAGTGTTGCCAGTAACCCAAGCCCGGTGGACATGCCGATCATGGTGCTTGAGGTCTCCCCCATGCTGACGAGAAGGGTTGGTGTCTGAACCGGCACGATAAAGTTCAGGACCATGCCGAACATAACCAGTAGGTAACCGATCACAACGGTAGTCAGGGCCACCTGGTTTGGTCCGCTGGCGGTCTCGGCCTCGTCCTGTTTCATCGGTTCCCAGAGCAGCTTTAACATAAACGGGATCAGTAGCAATGGGAGCAGATACAGGTAAAACGGCGTTCTCCACGAGTGCTCGCCCAAGGCCCCGCCAATGACGAAGAACAGCGCCCCGACAATACCGATGGTCACTACCTGATAGTTGATAAGCTTTAGCCTGTCTTCACCGTACCAGTAGTCTGCAATCAGTGCGGCGCAGCAGGTCATAATGGCTGCTTCCGCGCACCCGAACATAAACCGGGCGGCGACAATGCCTGACAGGTCATTCAACAGGGCGGGCAAGGCGCCCAGCAGGGCATACAACAGCGTTGCCAACACCAGAAGGTTCTTGCGTCCGAACCTGTCCGCGAGCCATCCCGAGAAGGGTGCAAACAGTGCTATCGCCAGTGCAGGTCCGGTTATTGCGATGGGTACCAGAACATCTGCTTCCGCGTCTATGGGACCAAACTCCGCAGCGAGTTTGGGCAGTATGGGGGCAACCATCACAGAGCCCATGATTGTCAGGCTACTGGCAAGAACCACTACCCATCCTTCACGCTTGACCGTTGGGTGGCGAGGTGTTGCGTTATTGTTTTTCATAACAGTGTTTCCCATTAGAATGTTTTCGCGATGCGGAGGCCTATGTTGTAGCCCTCCGCCCGGTTGCGTGCTTCAAATTCCTGGTAAACGTGGAGCCATACGGCGGGTAGGCCAGGCCTGAAAAAACTGACCGCCGGGCCGGCTGCTATTGCCTGGGCCCGATTGCCACCGCTCAGGGATGGAGCATCGTCGTCGGTGATCTGGTGGTAGTAGTAGCCGCCAATGCCAACGGTCCAGTCACCAACGTGTTGCCCGATACCAAACTCCTGTCGATATTCGGTACCGCTCCGATAGTCGGTGTCATCGTTACGGGTGTTAAAGTCGAGCTGGAAGCTGGACGACACTTCAAAGCCGGATTCGGAAATGTAGGTGGCGTTGAGAATCGGTGAAAACGTCCAGTGGTTCAGGCCCGGAGACACAAAGCGATCAGCGTCATAGTCTCCGGTGGGAGCCTGAATCTGGAGCTGTGCGTTCACGCCGAGGCCCTGGCTTGGATTCCATTGCAGGATCAGCGGCAGCACCTGAAAATCCGCCTGCCGAAAAACCCTGTCGCTGTCGGTAAAGGTTCCTATAGGCGTGGGTACCTCGATTGAACCATCCATGTGGAAAAAAGGCAGGACAGCCCCGAAGCCATATTTGCCGCCGAAGAGCTTGTAATCGGTCATCTTGATGTAGGCGATGGCAACCGACAGTACATCCATGGAAAAGTCGCCGGGGGCGGTGTTTCCGTCACCATCTTTAAGGTCCGCCGCGGAATAATAGGCAGTACGCAGTCCCAGTGTGCCCCCTTCGGTTGCGGGTGGCATGAAGCCGGTTCCGAAATCATAGAGGCCCAGGGCGGTTGAAGGGGATCCGTTTTCGGTGGCGGGCGCCACAGCGGCAGTAAGAGATAAGGTTGCAGCCAGCAACGTTTGGTTGACGGGTTGGGCGTTCATAAAAAGCACTCCCAATGTTGTTTGTGGTACTTGTTGTACAACCACATTACAAAGGGAGCGCTATCGGGGGTTATCCGAAATCAGCAAATGTTTTTCGCGGCGCGTTGCAGGGTTTCTGATGGGCGTTCACCGAACAGCCGCCGGTAATCGGTTGCGAAACGGCTCAGGTGCCAGAAGCCCCACCTGGCAGCTACATCCTGCACAGTAACTGTGCGGGGATGCACCAGGAGGTCCCGGTGTGCGGCATTAAGTCTTAGCGTCCTCAGGTAGGCGACTGGATTTGTCCCCAGGGTTTCCTGAAAACAGTACTGCAGCTTTCTCCGGCTTGCGCCCACATGGTTACATAGCTCTATGATGGAGGGCGGATTGTCCTTGAGGGACAAAGCGTACTCGCAAGCCCGGTCAACTATCCTCTTGCGCGCGTGGGGTGTCAGGGGAGTCATCTCCTCGACATCGGTCAGGTCCAGCATGTGTACAAGAATGGTGTCGCGAATACCGTTTCTGATGGTTTCATGGGATAGCAGGGCCTGTCGCTGAAGGTTCTGCTCGTCCAGGACTTCCGTGGCCAGCATCGCCAGATCCATCCGGCAGGCGGAGTTCGTCATACGGTAACACTGGGGGCTGGTTCCCAGGTCCAGGTTACGCTGCTGACAATTCAGGGTTTCTTCAAGTAGCCGTTGATCGACCGCCACGCACAGCAGGTCCAGGTCCGCTGGTGTACATACTTCGGGCAGGTTCCGCCCCTGGGCCACCAGAATGCTGGCGGTATTGATAGCGTGGCCTTCGCAGTAAAAGCGATGGTCCCCTCTTGCCAGTGGCAGGCTGAATGTTACCGCCCCATCCCACGACTGGCCGGTTTTGATCATTGAGCAGTTGGTCTGGTCCCGGATCAACTGCATTTCGTTGAGGTGGAGTTCTGTGATATTACCTTCGAATTGCCCCGGTGTTAGTTGATTGTATTGTAATTCCCATCCGTTAAATTCGCCGGCATGTTCTTCGACGTCATGGGTAAGTTTGCTGCACAGAACCGGACTGTCATTGGGCTTCAGATTTTCTGGCGTGGGCATTTGAGTAACACTTCCATAGGGATTCCTGGCAAGCCATTAACGCAAGCAATTATCGTTCCTTGTGATCGTGTCAAGGGGGTGCTTTGCCAAAATCGGATATCCCGGCACGCCTTTGGTGCGATGGCTACAGTCCTCGAACCGGTCCACCAACTGGTCGACAACCACCAGCAACTCCTCCATTTTCTGCTGCGCGTTCCTGACGACGCCGGCGCGAATGCGTTGGCCCTCCTTAATCTCAGACATGGCCACGTTGGCGGCCTGGACCAGCGAGATACTGTCCTGGACCCGTTCAGAGGCCTGGTTCACACCAGAGGCCGCCTCTTTGGCCGTTTCCCCTAGGTTTTGCGCAATCCGGTGTATTTCGGTGCTGGAGCTGTTTGCCCGTTCGGCAAGTGAACGGACTTCGTCCGCGACCACTGAAAAACCCCTGCCCAGGTCACCGGCACGGGCAGCTTCGATAGCGGCATTGAGGGCAAGGAGATTCGTCTGTTCAGCTATATCCTGAATACTGGAAACAATCTGTGCGATCTGCTGTGACTGCTCGGAAAGCCCGGCAAACACTTTCCTCAGGTTGCCCGTGTACCCGGACAGTTCGTCCATGGTCCCGGCCATGCGGCTGATTGTCTGGTCCACGGTTTCCACATGCCCCGCCGCTTGCCGGGCGGTGACGCCGGCACGCTCGGTGAACGTTGCATGCTCGGCCAGGCCGGCTTTCACCGACGTCAACTGGTCTCGTGTATGGCCGGTAGTCTGCGCGTGGGTTTCAAGGGCATCCCGGGCTTCATCCAATGCCCTGGTCGTGTCGTCCACGCGACGTTCGCAAGCATCCGACTGCTCCTGGATTCGGCGCAGCTCCTCCCGGCAGTGGCGGAACGCCCTTCCCACCGCGACCAACAGGCCCTCTTCCGTAAACCGCCTCCCGTCTTTAGCGGCGGGATCGCTTGCCATCGTTGCGAGCTCTTCAAGCCACTGTTCTGAGGCTTTGGGCACGGCTCCCAGCAGCTTTCGCCAGTGCATTGCCTCGAGAACCACACCGGCCCCCAGGGCGGCGATGCCCGCGATCGCTATCAACCACCCCAAGGCTGAGTGGTTGCGCCATGCCAGGATGATCAGTGCGACAAACACCATGCCCTGCAGAAACTGCACCGTGCGCTTACGTGTCAACATGCTCCAGTTCCTCCATTATCCAGCGTGTTCAGGCTTCCGGAACTGTCACCTCTTGGGTCGGTGTCTCCGCCAACCCCAACAGGTTCTCGGCGGCTGCCTCATCCAGCTCATGCCCAAAGTTATCCGCCGGACAGCGACATGAAACTTCGGCGTGGGTGTGGATGTCGATGGCAATCAGGTTATCAGTCTGCATGGATAATCCTTGGGTCGAGGCCGGCATAGAGCCTGTCGACCAGTTCCGCCCGGTGGGCGAGTACAGCAGCCTGATTGATAGACCCCTTGTCGGTCATCTCGTGTTGATCCACCGCCGGGGGTTCGATCAGCAGGTAAACAAACGCGACCCGGCTGGAGGAGCCTGTCGCCTCCGCGTTAAACCGATTCAGCAACCGATGGAAGAAGGTACGAACCGGTTCGGAATCGAGAATCTCGCCGGGGGGAGTGCTCGCTGGCAGTCCGGACAGGGTGAGGCATTGGTCCAGCCGTGGGAAAATCAGTGCACCAACGTCATCGCGGTTAATGCCCGTGATGACAGTGTCCTGCACATAGGGCGAACCCTGGCTGATCAGCCTGGCACGCAAGGGGCCGACGCTGACAAAAGTGCCGGAACTGAGCTTGAAGTCCTCGGCGATACGGCCGTCAAACACCAACCCGTATTCCGGGTGGTTATCATCGGCCAGTTTGAGGGCGTCGCCGGTGCAGTAGTAGCCCTCGTCGTCGAACGCGGCCGCTGTCTGTTCCGGCATACGCCAGTACCCGGGCATAACGTGGGGGCCGCGAAACCGCACTTCGAATTTGCCACCGACGGGTACCAGTTTTACCTCGCAACCTGGCGCCGGCAATCCAACATAGCCGGCAAACATCAGGGGCCCGGTGGTAAAGGTGCAGGACGGTGCGGTTTCGGTCATGCCCAAACCGCTCATGATCCGAATGCGTTCGCCGCAATGGGCTTCGCTGACCTGCTCCAGCCGATCCCAGGCCGCCTGGGACAGCCCGGCGCCGGCAAAGAAAAACAGCTTCATGCGGGCGTAAAAACTATCGCGCAGGCTTTTATCCGCCACTAATGCATCGGTCAGCAATTCCCAGCCCTTGGGCACGTTGAAGAAGACCGTCGGGCTGACCTCGTGGAGGTTGGCGATGGTGGTGGCAAACGCCTTCTCCGTGGGTTTTCCCTCGTCGATGTAATAGCTGCCGCCGTTGTACAGCGCAATGCCGACGTTATGACTGCCGCCAAAGGTGTGGTTCCAGGGTAACCAGTCCAGCAGGACCGGTGGTTCTTCTCCGAAACAGGGAAAGCTTTGCAGTAACATCTGTTGGTTGGCGCACAACATCCGATGGGTGGTGACAACCGCCTTCGGCAGCTTGGTGGAACCCGAGGTAAACAGGAACTTGGCGATGTCGTCGGGCTGGATGGCCTGGTTCCTGCGATCGATGTCGTCGGGCTGCATAGCCAAGAGGGCGTTGAGTGTTGTCGTCTCACGGCCTTCGACATCGCCGTAATCGACCACCACCTCGGTTTCGGCTGACACCACCTCCCGAATCGCCGGAGCAAAGCCCTGGCCGTCCGTGGCATAAACCATTCCCGGGGTCATCAGCGACACAATATGACGAAGCTTGCCGTAATCCCGGGACATCAGGGAATAGGAGGGCGAAACCGGGCAATGTGGAATACCCGCGTACATCGCGCCCAGGGCCAGTTGTAAGTGCTGCAGGTCGTTTCCGGAAAGGATCAGCAATGGGCGTTCGGCGGAAAGCCCCCGGTCCAGCAGCGCCTGCCCGATGGCGCGGGCCCGCTGCAGCATGTCGGCATAGGACAACCGCTGCCAGGCACCACTGTCGTCCCTCTGGGCAATCAGCGTCCGTTCAGGATGCCGGCGGGCCCCGTCGAGCAAACGGTCGGTCAGGCAGCGTGGGTAATCCTGGAGCGTTTCCTGTGAGGTGAAACGCCAAATGCCCTGCTTTTTCTCTACCTGAACTGGGGCGGAGCCGATGGACACCTGGCGATAACGGGCCCCGGAGCGGGGCGCCGGTACATCTTTGGCATGCATGTGTCGTCCTCCCTAAGGGTCGGAAGAGCCGGGTGTCGCTCTTCCTGACGATTACATGTGAAGTGCCTGGCCAACGATGCCGGGTTGGGGGCACTTTTATTTTTGTGATGCGTGTTCCTGCTATCTGTTCCCGTTATTCACGGGTGGCGGCCCGGTCGCCCGGGCCACTGCCGGCTACCGCTTATAGGTCTGCAGGCCAGGCTTGATGGTTTTCTCATCCAGGAACTGCTTCAGTCCCTCGGCACGTCCGTTTTCGGGATCCCGGTAGATGCACTGGTCGATTTTGGCGTACAGGTAATCTTCGTTCTGATCCCAGTTCAGTTCGCGGCAGCGCTTGAAGCCATGCTTAGCGTACCGCAGTACCACAGGATTTTTCTCCAGCATTTTACCTGCAATCCGCGTGACTTCGTCCTTCAGGTTCGCCAATGGGACACTGGCGTTGACCAGCCCCATTTCCGCTGCTTCCTGACCGGTGAAAGTGTCCCCGGACATAATGTAGTACAACGCCTGACGATGCCCCATGGTATCGGCAACCGCCTTGCTGACCAGGTTGCCGGGAGGAATGCCCCAGTTGATCTCGGAAAGCCCGAAAATGGCTTCGTCTGCCGCATAGGCCAGGTCACAGGCCACCAGCGGGGAAAAGGCGCCGCCGAAACACCAGCCGTTAACCATGGCAATGGTGGGCTTTGCATAAAAACGCAGGAGCTTCCATTGCCACTGCGAGCAGTCACGGCGCATTTTTTCCTGCCAGATCTCCGCCTTGCCGTCGGTTTCGCGGAAGTATTCCTTCAAGTCCATACCGGCGGACCAGGCCTCGCCAGCGCCAGTGAGCACCAGTACCTGGGCCTCTTCATCCAGCTCCAGGGTTTCCAGCACATCAATCATCTCACGATTGAGCGTCGGGCTCATGGCATTACGTTTATCCGGGCGATTCAGGGTCACCCAGGCGATGCCATCCTCAACATCAACGTTTACGGTATTCCATCGCGCGTCGTATTTACTCATAATTGCACCCCATTAAAATGGTTTCTGACAACGTCTTTATCAACAAACTTGATATAAAACTGATACTATAGTCGTCTAACAAAATTCGCAAGGCCAATATGATGAAAAAGCACCTTCAGGATCCGCTCCCAGGATCTACTCCCGTGTCGAAAGTCGGTAGCCGTCCGCTGGGCATCCCTTATCTGATAGGGCGCCTGGACCGGTCATTACGGCGGCATATGACCCACGCCATCAACCCCATGGGGGTCACGCTGGGCCAGTACACGGCACTATCGGTCTTCAACACCCGCGGCCAACTGTCCAATGCGCAGTTGGCTGAGCGCACCCTGGTGTCGCCCCAGGCCGCCAACGAGTTGACGAAAGTCATGGAGCGGAAAGGGTGGATAGAGCGGCAGCCCGACCCCAATCACGGCAGGATTATCCAGATCAGCCTGACAGGAGCGGGGAAGGCCTTGCTGGCGGAATGCGATGAAGCCATAGCGGAGCTGGAAGCAATGATGCTGGAAGACCTTGATGAAGCGGAACGTCAGGTCTTGCAAAAACAACTTCTTGGGCTGGTTCGGGTATTGTCGGCTGGCTGATGCCATGAAACCCCGTAGGTTGGGGTGCCCTATGCGGTCAAGGGCACCCCGCTCATTCCTAATCCCGGCTGGTCAACCGTGCCCGGATGAAGTCCCCGGCTTCATGGATGGATTGCATGCCTTCCTGGAGGATAGGCGCGTAGAGTTG